>DJVR01000034.1 GCA_002441285.1 Candidatus Atribacteria bacterium UBA6251
GGTGCAAGTTTGTATTACCATTACCAAAAATATAAATAGGTTAAAGTAGAAAAAGAAATTGAAATTGACTTTCCTAAAATAATTCCAAGAAGGTAAAAAAATAAAATAGCTGGTAAGGGTCGAATATGGGTATATAAATTAATAAAGAAATTATTTTTAATTATTGGACACAAATTAAATCTTTTATTCCTTCAAATTTTTTTTCACCTATTCCAGAGACATTTTTTAGATCTTCTATGGAAATAAAATATCCATTTCTATTCCTGTATTCTATTATTCTTTCGGCTAATACTGGACCAATTCCAGGTAAAGTTTGTAATAGGGCTGAGTTAGAAGTGTTAATATTTATCTGGTGGGGAGAAGATGAACCGCTGTTATTTGTCGGTTTTAATCCTAAATATTTTTCTTCCTCTTCTGAAATATTCGAACTTCGGTATGGTATATTTATTTTTTGTCCATCTTTAAGTGTAGCCGCAAGATTAATAGCATCTAAATCCGCATCATTAACTTCACCACCAGCAATTTTTATCGCATCAATTACTCGGTGATGGGGGGTTAATTTATAAACTCCAGGATTTTTTACTGCTCCAGAAATATGAATTATTATGGAGGGTTCTTCTATCTGTTTTGAATCATTTTCAGAAGGCTCATTTATTCTGGAGTAAGTAGAGTTGATGATTACTTTTTCTTGACCAATTATATTTTTATATATAACTATTCCTAAAGATGTAATTATAATCAGAATTAAAAAAATAATCGTTAATTTTTCTTGATTGGATAAATTCAACCTAAAATTCCTCCTCACTTATATAATTATTAATTAATATTATTTGGTTAGTGAACCAAGTTTTTAAAAAAATCACTTAGAATTTTTCAAAATAGTTTGATTTTCAATAAAATATTTTCTTGCTTCTCCAACGGTATAAAGTGAGCCAGTTAAACAGATTAAATCATCCTGATGGGCAATTTTTAAAGCATATTTTATAGCCTGAGGAATAGTTTTGGTAATCTTAATTCTATCTTGATTAATAAAGCGTTTAGCTTCCTGAGCTATTATTTCAGAAGGGGTTGCCCGTGGATTTTTGGACTGAGATGTAATTAGGAGGTTAGCTATGGGAGAAATAATTTGAATTATTTTGGAATAATCTTTATCTGAAAAAATAGCTAATATTAAAATTAATCGTTGATACGAAAATATTTCTTTTAATGCTTTTTTTATTTTTTTAATCCCATTGGGGTTATGGGCACCATCCATAATAATTAAAGGCTTTTCCTGTATAATTTCCAATCTTCCTTCCCATTTTACTCTTTTTAAACCTTCGCGAATTGCATGAGTAGTAATTTTGAAACCATTTATTTTAAGAGTTTCGATTACTCCTATAGCAGTAGCAGCATTCTCCAATTGATGTTTTCCGATCAAAGAAAGAAAAAGATTTTTAAATTCTCCATATAATCCTTTTAAATTAAAAGAAATACCATTTATGTCTGCTTTGATTAGCCGAATATTTATTTTTTCATCTATAAAAAATATTTCTGTTTCTTTTTCTTTAGCTATCTTTCTTAGTTCATTTTTGACTGTTTTATATTGTTTTGAGCTAATAACTACCTTACCTGATTTGATGATCCCACCCTTTTCTCTTGCAATTTCCTTTAAACTATTTCCCAATTTATCCATATGGTCATAATCAATTCTGGTAATTACTGAAAGCAAAGGATTGCAAACATTGGTTGCATCCAATCTTCCACCTAGCCCCACTTCTAAAACTAAAAAATCTACTTTCTCTTCATAAAAATATAAAAAAGCCATAGCAGTAATTACTTCAAAGAAAGTTGGATGCCTACAATCTTTTGCTTTTGCAGTTTTTTTAATAAAGGGCTTTATCCTTTCCAATAGTTCTACAACTTTTGAAGAGCTGATATTTTTCCCATTAATTTTCATCCTTTCGTTAAAATCAACCAGATGAGGAGAAGTATATAGACCAACCTTGAATCCTGCTGCTTGGAGGATGGAGCTAATAATAACAGCAGTAGAACCTTTACCATTAGTACCCGCGATATGAATAATCTTTAATTTTTCTTGCGGATTACCTAATAAGGATAATAAATAAAAAATATTTTCTAACCCTAATTTAATTCCATATTTATTTAATTGATAAATATATTTTAATGCTTGCTGGTAGTCCTTCATAATTCTTTTTATCTTTAATTTTGTAAATAATATTTTTATTGTAGGTTCTTTAAATGATTTTCCAATCTTGCTACTATGTCGCCTAATTCTCTTGATTTTTCTTTTTCTTTCATAATAACTTCTTCAGGTGCTCGAGAGATAAAATCCTTATTTTTTAATTTTTTTTGAGAGGTTTCTAGTTCAATTTTAATCTTGGTTAGTCTTTTCTTTAATCGATTTTTTTCTTCTTCAATATCAATAAGTTTTTGTAAAGGAATATAAATTTCTATTCCTTCTAAAATACCAGTTACAGAGTAAGGGGGTTTTTCAATACTAGTTCCAATTTTTAATTCTTTTATTTTTATCAATGCCTCAATATAAACTATATTCTCTTGAATTAAGGTAAATAAATCATCATCTTTATTTATAGAAATAAAAAGATCAATTTCTTTGCTAAAGGGTATGTTCATATCTGATTTAATATTTCTAATAGTTTTAATGATGTCCATAATTTTGAAAACTTTTTTCTCAATTTTTGGTTGAATAAATTTATCTTTAACTTTTGGCCAGGTAGAAATCATTATACTTTCTTCCTGATAAGAAATCCTATGCCATATCTCTTCCGTAATAAAGGGCATAAAGGGATGTAAAAGCTTTAAAATATTACTCAACACCAACCATAGAGTATATTGAGCAGTCTTTTTACTAAGTTGGTCTTTTTTCTGGTATAACCTCGGTTTAATAAATTCAATATACCAGTCACAAAATTCATTCCAGGTAAATTCATAAATAGTTTTAGCCGCTTCTCCAAATTTAAATTCAGTTAAATAATTTTGCATCATTTCAATAGTAGTATATAATCTACTGAGTATCCATTGGTCAACTAAGGATAAATTTGAAACTAGATAGTCATCTTCTATATTAGTCAGGTCAAAATCTTTCAGGTTTAGAATAGAAAATCTCGCTACGTTCCATATCTTATTAGTAAAGTTTCTAAAACCTTTAATCCTTTCTTCGGATAAGCAGATAAAATTACCTTGTATAGTAAGAGCAGATAGGGTCATCCTGAGGGCATCAGCTCCATATTCCTCTAAAATCTCTAGGGGATCTATCACATTTCCTTTTGACTTGCTCATCTTTTCCCCCTTTTCATCTCGAATTAAAGGATTAATATACACTTTTTTAAATGGAACTTCCTGGCAAAATTTTAATCCCATCATAACCATTCTAGCTACCCAGAAAAAGATAATGTCAAAACCGGTAACTAGTGTGGAAGTCGGATAAAAACTTTTCAAATCATCGGTTTCTTCAGGCCATCCCAGAGTTGAGAAAGGCCAGAGGGCTGAGCTGAACCAGGTATCTAAAACATCGGGATCCTGAAATAAATTTTGGTTACCGCATTTTTTACATGAGGAAGGCTCGTATTCTTCTACATTTAAAGTTGAACAATCCTGACAATACCAAACTGGAATACGATGCCCCCACCATAGTTGTCTTGAAATACACCAATCTTTTATATTTTTCATCCATTCAAAATATACTTTAGTCCAGCGAGAAGGTATAAATTCAATTTTGCCCTCCTCTACCGCTGCAATAGCTGGCTCAGCGAGTTCTTTCATTTTTACAAACCATTGCTTTGAAAGATAAGGCTCAATAACCGTATTACATCTATAACAATGTCCAACAGCATGATGATAATTTTCAACTTTTTTAAGATATCCTTCATTTTTTAGGGCTTCTATTACTTCTTTCCTTGCTTCTTCAATATTTAAACCTTTAAATTTACCCGCCTGTTCATTTAAAGTTCCATCTTCATTTAAAAGATTTATGAATTCAAGATTGTGCCGTTTGCCCATTTCATAATCATTAAGATCATGAGCAGGAGTAATTTTTACTGCTCCAGTACCAAATTCTGGATCAACATAAGAGTCAGCAATAATAGATAATTCTCTTCCTACTAAAGGCAATATTGCAATTTTACCAATTAATCTTTTATATCTTGGGTCATCAGGGTGAACTGCAACTGCTGTATCACCTAACATAGTTTCCGGTCTTACTGTAGCAACGGTAATATACTCACCACTATCTTTAATAGGATAATTTATATAATATAAATAAGCATCTTCTTCAACCGACTCTACTTCAATATCTGCTAAAGCAGTTTGGCACCTGGGGCACCAATTAATAACATAATTTTCTCGATAAATTAAGCCTTCTTTATATAGTTGAACGAATACTTTTCTTACTGCTCGGGAAAGACCTTCATCTAAAGTAAATCTTAGACGCGACCAATCGCAGGATGAACCTAGTCTCTTTAATTGATTGACAATATTTCCTCCATATTTCTCTTTCCATTGCCAAATCCGTTCTAAGAATTTTTCTCTCCCTAAATCATGTCTAGTCTTGTTTTCCTTGGAAATTTCTCTTTCTACTACATTTTGAGTAGCAATTCCAGCGTGATCAGTTCCTGGTAACCATAAAGTATTATATCCTTCCATCCTTTTCCATCTAATCAAAATATCCTGTAGAGTGTTATTTAAGGCATGACCAATATGTAGAGACCCAGTAACATTAGGAGGAGGTATTACTATCGAATAATTTTTTTCTTTATCCAATTGAATATGAGCTTTAAAATAATCTTTATCTAACCAGTATTGATACCATTTCTCTTCTAATCCTTTAGGATCATATACAGAGGGAAGATCGTTATTAAACATTTTTTTCATTTGCATTTCCTCCTTAGAAAAAATAAAAGACTCCTTCGTCAAGCAAGGACGAATGGAGCCTTTCCGTGGTACCACCTTATTTCCTGTTTTTAAATATAAACTAAAGTAATATTTTAGACAGGCACTTATTTTAGTTTTAACGAAACTACCGTTTAACCTTACTTTTTTATTCGGGTTAAATTACCAGGGATGACTTTCGGATAAAGCCAACATTTCCTACTCTTCCCTGGATATTTATGGCTATATTTTTTGCTATATTACTATATTTTAAACAGCATGTCAAAAAATAATCAAATTTTATAATTTAAAAAAGTAATCTCTTTTTTGATGCCGATTCATCATAGACAATTTAGAAAGGTGATCTAATCAGTGCAGTTTTTAATACTTCATCTATATTATTTACTGCAATAAAATTTATTTTTTTTCTAATTTGTTTCGGTATATCCTCAATATTTTTAATGTTCTCTTTTGGTATGATTATGTTTTTAATACCTGATTGATAAGCAGCTAGTATCTTTTCTTTTAAACCACCTACTGGTAATACTCTGCCTCGCAAAGTAATTTCTCCCGTCATAGCTACATCTTTGCGAACCGGAATTTCAGTAAGGGATGATATTAGAGAAGTAGCCATTGTTATTCCAGCCGATGGTCCGTCTTTTGGCGTAGCGCCTTCTGGAATATGAACATGAATATCATAGTTTTCATAGAATTTATCTTCAATTTTAAATACTTTTGCACGTGAACGAGCATAAGTTAAGGCAGCTTTACCTGATTCTTGCATTATTTCTCCCAGTTGTCCAGTTAGAGTTAATTTACCTTTCCCCGGCATCACAATTGTTTCCACGGACAGAATTTCCCCTCCTGCTTCTGTCCAGGCTAACCCAGTAGCTAATCCTACCATATCTTCCTTTTCAGTTAAATTATTTTTATATTTTGGTTTTCCTAAATAATTTTCCAGATTGTTTAAGTTTATCCTAATTTTCTTCTTTTTATTATGGTAGGCAATATTTAATGCTACTTTTCTGCAAATAGAAGCAATTTCTTTCTCCAAACCCCTAACTCCTGCTTCACGAGTATATTCGTGGATTATTTTTTTAATGGCTGGAAGAGAAATATCTATATCTTCTTTTTTAAATCCATGATTTTTTAATTGTTTGGGAAGCAAAAATAAACGAGCTATACTTATCTTTTCATAATCTGTATAGCCTGGAAGACTAATTACCTCCATTCTATCTCTAAGAGAAAAAGGTATATCTTCTTCTATATTGGCAGTACAGATAAACATTGTTTCAGAAAGATCAAAAGGTAATTCTAAATAGTGGTCAACAAAGTTACTATTCTGCTCAGGATCTAATACTTCCAACAAAGCTGAAGCCGGATTACCTCTAAAGTCCATTCCCATTTTGTCTATTTCATCTAATAAAAAGACTGGGTTTTTTGAATGAGCATTGATAATACCCTTAATAATTCTGCCCGGCATTGAACCTATATAGGTTTTTCTATGTCCCCTAATTTCTGCTTCATCTCTTACTCCTCCTAAAGATATCATTACAAAATTTCTACCCATTGCTCGGGCAATAGATTTAGCCAGAGAAGTTTTACCAACTCCCGGTGGACCGACTAAACAGAGAATTGTTCCTTTATTCTTATTCTTTTTTAATTTTTTAACGGCCAAATATTCAAGTATTCTTTCTTTTACTTCATTTAAGCCGTAGTGATCTTTATTTAATATTTTTTCCACATATTTTATATCTAATTTTTCTTTGCTCTTTTTATTCCAAGGCAAGGATAAAACCCATTCTAAATAATTTAATATTATACCGCTTTCAGCTGATAGCGGTGGAGTCTTTTCTAATCTTTTGATTTCTTTGAATAGTCTATCTTCCAATTTTTGTTCAAGTTTTAATTTTTTAATTCTTTTTTTATATTCATCTACTTCATTATCTTCTTCTTCATATTCAATATCCTGGATAGAAAGCTCTTTTTGAATCTCTTTTAATTGTTCTTTGAGATAATAATCTTTTTGTAATTTTTCCAATTTATCTTCAACTTTATTGTTAATTTGTTGTTTCAAATTTAAAATTGCTGTTTCTTTTTTTAATAATTTAATTATTTTTTCTAATCTTTTTACCGGGTCAATTGTTTCTAAAAGTTCCTGTTTTTCTTTAATTCTTAAAAATAGGTTAGCCGCAATCAAATCGGCCAACTTTTCAATCTTTTCTATATTTTGTAAAGAAGAAATTATTTCTACTGGTACTTTATCATTTAGCTTTGCATATTTTTCAAATTCCTGAAGAGCCAATCTCATTAGTGCTTCATTCTCTAAGTTTTTACTGGATTTACCCTTAATTTTTTCAATTTTTGCTAGTATTAAGTTTTTATTCTTTTCCAAATCCATTAATCTTGCGCGATGTAGTCCTTCGATTAACACTTTTATACTATTGTCTGGTAATTTATAGATTTGAATTATTTTAGCTATGGTACCCACTGTAAAAAGGTTATCCTGCTCTATTTTTTCTATTTCCGGATTTTTTTGAGTTACTATAAATATATGATTATTTGAGCTAATTGCTTCCTCTAAAGAGTTCAATGATTCTTTACTTTCCTCAAAAAGAGGAATAATCATAGAGGGAAAGATCACTGAATCAATTATAGGCAATAAAGGAAGTGTGGTCTGATTTGATTTTTTATTTTTTAAATTATTCATTCTTTATATTTGAATTCCCCTTCTACTTCGAACAAATAAAGTAATTAGTAATATAGAGAAATTAATTACTTATTTTCTTATTATTAAAAGAATAATCATTATAGATTCTTGATTTATTTTCTATTTTTGATTACTTCATCTATAATACCATATTCCTGAGCTTCAAGAGCAGTCATATAAAAATCTCGATCAGTATCTTTTTCAATTTTTTTTAATGGTTGCCCAGTATGTAAGGTAAATATCTTATTAATATTATCTTTAATTCTTTTTAGTTCTTTAGTTTGTATTTCGATATCAGTTACTTGTCCTTGTGCTCCACCCAGAGGTTGATGGACCATAATTCTAGAATTAGGTAAGGCATATCTTTTTCCCTTTGTTCCACTACATAAGATTAAAGCAGCTCCACTAGCTGCCATACCTACACAAATAGTGGATACCTTCGATTTAATATATTGTATAGTATCATAAATGGCAATAGTCGAACTAACTGACCCACCTGGACTGTTAATGTAAATATAGATATCTTTATCCGAATCACTGGCATCCAAAAATAATAATTGAGCAATTATAGTATTAGCTGTTGTATCATCAATTTCTGTTCCTAAAAAGATTATTCTATCTTTTAATAAACGCGAATATATATCATAGGACCTTTCTCCCTGAGGAGTCTGTTCTATTACTATCGGTACTAGGCTCATAATTATTTTTTCTCCTTTCCAGAAGTGATAATTTTTACTTGTTTACTAAGATAATCGAGCGTTTTTTCTCTTTTTATGCTTTCTTTTAATGCTTCTAATGTATTTTCTTTTTTAAAACTTGCTTCAACTTTTAAAGGGTCTTGTTTTATTTCCTGAGCTATACTATTAATTTTATTCTTTATATCTTCTTCATTTACCTCTAAGTTAAATTGTTTAGTTAACTGTTCTAAAACTAATTCTTCTTTGACTCTCTTTTCTGCAACTTTCTTATATTCTTGTCTTACTTTTTCTTCATTAGAATTAATTCTTTTATAATATTCCTCTAAGCTAATATTCTGAGCTTTAAGATCATTTTCCAGGTATTTCATCATATAATCAAGTTCTCTCTCGATGAGAACTTCAGGGACCTTTACTTCGCTAATTTCTGCAACTTTATCTAATAATATATGTTCAAAATTAATCTTATTAATTCGATTAACTTGTTGTTCTAACCTTTTTCTAATTTCTTCTTCCAACTCATCTAAGCTTTGATAATTACCTATTTTTTTAATAAAATCATCGTTTATTTGTGGTAATTCTTTTTCTTTGATTTCAAGTACTTTTATTTTATAGGTTATTTCTTTACCAGCAAGATCCTTTTCCTGAGCATTTACGGGAACCTTTATCATTATCTCTTTTTCTTCTCCAGGTGAACAGTTTAGTAATTGTTGATTAAATTCTTGAACAGGACTCTTTCCTAACTGGATAAGTTGTTTTTCTAATTTAGTTTTTTCTAAAGGTTCCCCTTCCAGGTAAGCCTCTGCATCAATAACCAAAAAGTCCCCTTCTTTTGATTTCCTATTTTCGATTACTTTTAGAACAGCTTGACTTTCTTGCAATCTTTTTAACTCAACCTGTATGTCTTCTTCGGAAACAGTTTGATCTTCTTTATTGATTTCCAACTCTTTTAAATTACCAATCTTTACTTCTGGTTTTAATTGCACTTTAGCTTCATAAATTAAGGATTTATCCTCTTCAATTTGAATAATATTAATTTCAGGTTGAGTAATTGGTTGAATATTTGATTCTTTTATCGCTTCACTATAACTTTCTGGAATAATTTCTTCAGCTAATTTTTGATAAAAATATTCTTTACCTAAGTGTAAATTTAAGATATTTTTAGGTACCCTTCCCTGTCTGAAACCAGGTATTCTTACTTGGTATGATAATTTATTATATAATTTTTCTAATTTATCACTTACTACAGCTTGGTCAATTTCTATTTCTAAATTAACCTTGTCCTGCTGCTGTTCTTTTATTTTTAATTTTACCATTATTAATATTCCTCCGCTATATTTTCTTCAAGTAAATAAGTTAGATATTTATTTATTTTTTATATTAAATTACAACCGCAAATAAATTTGCGGTTGTAAAACTATCATCATAAATTTTTAAATCTGTTTTAATCATTTTCTCTGGTGCGAAGGGCGGGACTCGAACCCGCATGGTTTTACCCACTGGATCCTAAGTCCAGCGTGTCTACCAATTCCACCACCCTCGCTATAATAATTTAAATGGTGGGCCGTACAGGATTCGAACCTGTGACACCCTGATTAAAAGTCAGGTGCTCTGCCACCTGAGCTAACGGCCCATATAAGCGCGCTCGGAGGGACTTGAACCCCCAACCATCGGATCCGAAGTCCGCAGCTCTATCCAATTAAGCTACGAGCGCTTAAATAAAAGCTTTACTTAAAGGGTGAGCGAGGGGATTTGAACCCCCGACCACTGGAGCCACAATCCAGTGCTCTAACCAGTCTGAGCTACGCCCACCATAATAATATAATAAGCGCGCCCGAAGGGAATCGAACCCCCAACCTACGGATTAGAAGTCCGTTGCTCTATCCTATTGAGCTACAGGCGCAGGTTTAGCATCTGGAGCGGGAAACGGGTTTCGAACCCGCGACACCCAGCTTGGAAGGCTGGTGCTCTGCCAACTGAGCTATTCCCGCCAGTCGGGGCGAGAGGATTTGAACCTCCGACCCCCTGCTCCCAAAGCAGGTGCGCTAGCCAAGCTGCGCTACGCCCCGAAACAAAAGTTATTATATAAGAAATATTGAGATAAGTCAATCAAAAAATATGGTAAATATATTATTCTTTCCCCATTAAGTTTTCTAGAATTTGTTTCATTTGTTTCAAGGCTTTAGCTCGATGGCTAATTTTGTTTTTTATCTCTTCACCTAATTCAGCAAAAGTCCTATTATATTCAGGTACTATAAAAATAGGATCATATCCAAATCCATTACTTCCTCGCGGTGAGGTAGCAATAATTCCCATGCATTCACCCTCTATTATATAACTTTTTCCTTCTGGAAAGAATAGTGCTAATGCACAAATAAATTTTGCCTTTCTTCGTTTTTTCGGTACACCCTTTAATAAATTTAAAACTTTTTGAATTCGTTCTTTATCACTTTTCCCCCAGCGGGCGGATAATATTCCTGGTTTTCCTCCTAAATATTCTATTGCTAATCCAGAATCATCGGCTAAGCATATTTTTCCGGTAAGTTTAGAAATAAACTCTGCTTTTTTAAGGGCATTTTCCTGAAAACTTTGACCATCTTCTTTTATTTCTGGTAAATCATAAAAATCATTTAAACTTAAAATTTTTATATTAGTATTTTTTAAAATATCCTTTATCTCTTTGATTTTACCAGAATTTTTAGAAGCAATAAGTAATTCTAACATATATCTTTTAAGATTTCTTTTTCTTTTTCGATTACCATTTCAATACCATATTCACCTAATTTAATTAACTCTAACAAATTTCTTTTAGAAAAAGGTCTTCCTTCAGCAGTCCCTTGTATTTCTATGATTTCTCCTTTTTCCGTCATTACCAAGTTTAAATCTACTTGTGCACGAGAATCTTCATCAAAATTTAAGTCTAATAACATTTCTCCATCTACGATCCCCATACTGATCGCTCCCAAATATTCTTTGATAGGAATCTTCTGTAATTGTCCTTCTGCCTTTAGGTAATTTAAAGCATCATATAGGGCAATAAAAGAACCGATAATAGAAGCAATTCTAGTTCCTCCATCTGCTTGCAACACATCACAATCTATCCAGATAGTTCTCTCTCCTAATTCTTCTAAATCTACTACCGCTCTTAAAGCTCTACCAATCAATCTTTGGATTTCTGAAGACCTTCCATTAATTTTACCTTTTATGGAATCACGGATATTTCTTATCTGATTAGCACGAGGAATCATCGAATATTCTGCTGAAATCCAACCTTTTTTAGTTCCTCGTAAAAAAATTGGCGTTTTATCTTCTACGGAGGCAGTACAGACTATTTTGGTATCTCCCATTTCTATCAAAACAGATCCCTCAGCATATTTAATATAATTTCTATTTACCTTAATGGGTCTTATTTCATTAAATTTTCGATTATTACTCCTTAACATTTTAGTTTCCTCTTCTTATAAATAATTCCTTTATTTTTCTCTAGATAAAATATAGTCTGCTAGAGAATTCAACATTGCAGATTTTTCTCCGAATATTTTTATCGACTTTTTAGCCTCCTGGATCAAATTTTCTACTATTTTTCTTGATTCCTTTAAGCCAAATTTGTGAGGATAAGTATATTTTTTCATCTCTCTTTGATCTTGCATTAAATCTAATATATCATCAGTTATTTGAAAAGACAAACCAATGTTTTGCCCATATTTAGTTAAAGCTTTTAGTTCTTCTTTATTTGCTGCACAAAGTAGAGCTGCCCCACGAATAGTAGCACAGATAAGAGAGGCAGTTTTTTTCTCATACAGTTTAAAAAAACCTTCTCTGGTAGCATTTTCTTCTTGCATAGTTATATCTTCAATTTGCCCCCCCAATAAATTTTCTGTTCCTAAATAATGAGTAAGTTCCTTCAGAACTTTTAAAACTGTTGATTTTTTTATTCCTTTAATTTCTTCATTTTTTAAAATAGCTTGTATACCTAAAATCATTAGGGCATCTCCAGTTAGGATCGCAATATCTTCGCCAAACACTTTATGACAGCTGGGTTTACCTCTTCTAAAATCATCATTATCAATAGAGGGTAAATCATCATGAATTAAAGAAAAAGTATGAATAAGTTCAATTCCACAGGCAAAATAGATTACCTTTTCCCATTTTTCTCCTAAAATTTCTGCAGTCATTAAAGCTAAAAAAGGTCTTAACCTCTTCCCTCCACTAAAAACACTATAACGCATCGCTTGATGAATTATAGCCGGTTCCATCCCTTCTTCAGGTAAAATTTTATTTAGAGTATTATCAATAATTATCCTTTTTTCTTCAAGATATTTTTCAAGATTCATTATTACTGTTTTCTCCTTTATTTATAGAAAAAGGATTGAGAGAATATTCTCCTTCGCCTTTGATTACCAACTCTTCAACTCTTTGCTTAGCTTGGTCTAACATTTTTAGACATATCTTTGAGATATTCATACCTTCCTGGTATAATTCTACTGATTCATCCAGAGTTAATTCTCCTTCTTCCAATTGTTGAACGATCTTTTCTAATTTTTCTAAATAATCTTCAAATTTCATTTTTTGATTATCTTTTTTACTTTTCAAGTTTGAGAGCCTCCTTTTGGTTTATTTGTCCGTAAAGCTTTCCGTTACTGATAATTATTTCTATTTGGTTGCCAGACTCTACCTGTTCAATTTTTTTAATTATCTCTAAATCTGGGTATCTTCTACAAATACTATATCCTCTTTGTATAACTGCCCAAGGGTTTAGAGCGGTTAATCTCTGGATATCTTTATTCACTTTTTCATTTAACCACTGAATTTGATAATTCATTTGGTTATTCATTCGGTTAATTATCTCATCTAAATGTTGATAATGTTGGTTAATCTTATTCTCAGGGTTATAAAAATTGATGGTTTTTTTTAAGGAATTCATATTTTCCTGGTATATTTCCATTCTTCTATTAATAGCTCTATTTAATTTCCCTACTATTAGATTTAGATGGTAAATTAATTTATCCTTTTCGGGAATTGTCATTTCAGCTGCTGCAGAAGGAGTAGGAGCGCGTAAATCTGCTACAAAATCAGCAATAGTGAAATCTGTTTCATGACCAACTGCGGATACAATAGGAATCATTGAACGATAAATACTACGCGCAAGTATTTCTTCATTAAAAGCCCATAATTCTTCTAATGAGCCACCTCCGCGTCCCACTATAATAAAATCTAAATCATAAAAGTTTTGATTTAAAAAATCAATTTTTTGGGCAATTTCCCGGGCAGCTTGAACGCCCTGGACTAAAGATGGTACCACTAAAATAGAAAGATTGGGAAATCTTCTCAGAGAAATAGTAATAATATCACGAATTGCAGCTCCAGTAGGAGAGGTAATTACCGCAATTTTTTGGGGTAAAAAGGGTAATTTTTTCTTTCTTTCTTCCAAAAATAGACCTTCATTTCTTAGCTTTTCTTTCAACTTTTCAAAAGCTAAGTAGAGTTCTCCTTTGCCTGATTCAATAATCATCCGAGCATATAACTGATAGTCCCCTTTTCTTTCATAAATTTTTATATCTCCCAGCACCTTTACCTTCATACCATCCTGAGGAATAAATTTCAGATTAAAATTATTGCCCTTAAACATTACACATTTAATCTGGCTTTCTTCATCTTTTAAGATAAAGTACATATGGCCAGAGGAGTGAAATTTAAAATTAGAAATTTCACCTAAAACCCAAATATTTTGTAAATTATCATCACTTTCAAATAGGGTTTTTAAATATTTATTAACTTTAGATACGGTATATATATTTTTCTCTAAAAAGTTATTATTCATCTTTCTCTTTTAAAAATACTTTTATTTACCTTGCCTAAAATTCCATTTACAAAGATAAAAGAATTTTCAGTACCATATTTTTTTGCTAATTCTATTGCCTCGTTAATAGATACACTGCGCGGAATATCTTCTCTATATAAGATTTCAAAAATAGCAATGCGAAGAATATTTCGATCAATATGATTTATCCTTTCTAAAGACCAATTATCGGTATGCTCTTTGATAATCGTATTAATTTCAGTAAGGTTTAACATTACCCCTTCAACCAGGGAAAGGGTAAAATCCCATATCTCCTGATTAGGATGATACATCTCCCAAATAAATTTTAAACTTTCTTCCAAATTAGCATTGACTAAATCAATTGGAAATAAGACTTGAAGCGCTAACTCTCTAGATACTCTCCTGTTTCCCATTTTAATCTCCTGCGAATTGAAGTTACTTTTTTTATATTACTTGAATAGATAGATCTGATAAAATTAAGTCTTTTTTCCTAAAATGATTATTTGGAAAGTAGATACCTTGAATGTGTATATTTATTTCTAAATCGTCTATTGCAAGTTTATGTACGATTTCTTCTTTTATTTTACTCTGAATTTCCCAGGCTAAATCTGGAATTCTTATTCCATATAGAATGGTTAAAAATAATTCAATTAATATGTTTTGCTCTTTGGTTTCTATTTTTATCTCAATATTTTTGTCTTTATTATTTTGTTTTTCCTCTTCTTTTATCATTTCTAGATTAGAAAAATTATTTATTTTTCTAATTTTATTTTTTTCTTTCTCTATTATGCCTTTAACCTTCCTTATTTTTAACATAATAAGTTGTTCAATCACTTCATTTTCAATAATTATTTTCCCATATTCACTTTTTATATTGAGCATTTTTTATTTCCTTTTCTATTGGAAAAAAGACTTTTCTATAAAACCTTAAGCAAAATCTTATATTCTTTCTACATATCTTTTTTCTCGGGTATCTACTCGAATAATATCTCCTTCTTCGATAAATAGAGGTACCTGAATAATAGCTCCTGTTTCTAAAGTAGCTGATTTTAAAGCACCGGATACCGTATTTCCTTTAACTCCAGGAACAGTAGAGATTACTTTTAAATCCATAAAATTGGGTAATTCTGCCCCAATTAAGCTCCCTTTACAAAAAACTATCTCTACATCTTCTCCTTCTTTGAGAAATTCCTTTACCTCTTCCACCTGTTCAGAGGATAAAGAAATTTGTTCATAGTTTTCCTTATTCATAAAATGATAATTTTCTCCATCATTATATAAATATTGCATTACCTTTCTTTCCACTATAGCTTGCTCCATTTTTTCTCCCGCTCGAAAAGTTCTATCCAGTACATATCCAGTTTTTAAATTCTTTATTTTGGTTCTTACAAAGGCTCCGCCTTTTCCTGGTTTTACATGGAGAAAATCAATAATTACATATATTTCTCCATCTAATTCTATGGTCAAACCTTTTTTAAAATCACTAGTAGATATCAAATTTTTACCGCCTTTCTATTTCAATTGTTCTAATTTTGTATAAATTTTTGACAAAGGTCATAAACCTTTTTTCTTACTTCTTTTATAATTTCTTGGTTATTAATATTGGATAAAACTTGATTAATCATTCTGGCTATTTCGATCATTTCTTGTTCTTTCATTCCTTTGGTAGTAACTGCTGGGGTACCTATCCTTATACCACTGGTTATCATAGGTTTTTGAGGATCAAAAGGTATAGCATTCTTGTTAACAGTAATTCCTGCATCTTCAAGGGCCTTCTCTGCATCTTTCCCAGTTAATCCCTTATTTCTTAAATCTACCAGCATTAAGTGATTATCTGTTCCTCCGGAGACTAAATTATATCCTAATTCTATTAATTGCTGGGCTAATGTTTTCGCATTTTTGATAATTTGTTTTTGATATTTTTTAAAATCTTCTCCCATAGCTTCCTTGAAACACACAGCTTTTGCAGCAATAACATGCATTAATGGACCACCTTGAATGCCTGGGAAAATAGTTTTATCAATAAATTTAGCATATTCTTCTTGACAGAGGATCAGACCTCCTCGAGGGCCTCTTAAAGTTTTATGAGTAGTAGTGGTAACAAAATGACAAAAAGGAATAGGGCTTTGATGTAAACCAGCAACTACTAAACCAGCAATATGAGCTATATCGGCCATAAGATAAGCCCCTACCTCATCAGCAATTTTACGAAAAGTAGAAAATTCTATTTCTCTCGAATAGGCGCTAGCACCACAGACAATCATTTTTGGTTTACTTTGATGGGCTAATTCTCTTAAAGCATCATAGTCTATTCTTCCCGTCTTTTCATTTACTCCATATGGAACAATTTTAAAAAATCTTCCCGAAAAGTTTACTGGGCTACCATGGGTAAGATGACCACCATGGGATAAATTCATAGCTAATATAGTATCTCTTACTTCTAATACACTAAAATACACGGCCATATTTGCCTGTGAACCAGAATGAGGTTGAACATTAGCATGCTCTGCTTTAAATATTTGTTTGGCTCTTTCTATAGCAATATTTTCAACTATATCGATATATTGACAGCCACCATAATATTTTTTCCCAGGATAACCTTCCGCATATTTATTAGTTAAAACTGAACCCTGGGCTTCTAAAACTGCGGGAGAGACAAAATTTTCTGAGGCAATTAATTCAATCGTATTTTTTTGACGATTCTCTTCTCCCCGGATAGCTTCAAAGATTTCTGAATCAACTTTTCTTAAATTATTCATATCTTTACTCCTTATTTATTTTTAGAGGTAAATTTATTGCCAACTTCTTAAAGAATAAGATCCCAAGAATATTTTTTACTTTAAAAAATTGATTTGAGCTCCTATTTTTATTTATGCCATTTATTTTTATTTATTCCAGCTTGACTGAATTTTTGTAGGATTTAGCTACAGTTAATCTATATTCCTTTTTATGGTTATAGATTAAGCACTTTTGGAAACCAAGTCAAAATTTCAGACCCATCTTCAGTAATTAAAACCGTGTCTTCTATTCTAACTCCTCCAATATCGGGTAGATATATTCCCGGTTCAATAGTAATTACCATTCCTGGCAGAAGAATAGTTTCATTATTGAAGGAAATACCAGGTAATTCATGGATATCCAAACCTACTCCATGACCTAAATTATGACCAAAATATTTACCATATCCTCTCTTTTCAATGAATTTACGGGCAAGGCTATCTATATCTTTAGCTTTTACTCCTGATTTCAAAGCCTTAAGCGCTTCTTCCTGTGCTTCTAAAACTAATGAAAATATCTCTTTCTGTTTTTCATTTTCCTTCCCCAAAAGAATAGTACGAGTTATATCAGAATTATAATTTTGAAAATAAGCACCAATATCTATGGTAATCAATTCTCCTTCATTAATCTTTTTTTCAGATGGTTTTCCATGAGGTAAAGATCCTCGATGTCCAGAAACGACAATTAAATCAAAAGCTTCTTTCTGGGCGCCTTTTTTTCTCATAGTATAAGCTATCTCGGTAGCAATATCAAGTTCTCTTACCCCAGGAGTTAAATTTTCCAGAACTTCTTTCAAACTTTCAGTGGTTATTTGAGCTGCTTTCTTTAGGCTAATTATTTCATCTTTATCTTTAACCATCCTAATTTGTTCTATAAAATCTTTGGTAGAAACATATTCTACTAGAGGAAAGTATTTCTGATAATTCTGGAAATCAGAATAATACAGGCTTTCACTTTCGATAGCTATCTTTTTGATTTTTTCTTTTTCAATAATCTTTTTTAAAGCCAGCTCTCGAGAATCTTTTTTCCTTGCTTCATCAACGAGAATTTCACTTTCCGGACTTTCTTTTTCTGCCTGCTCTCCATATCTTGGATCAGTAAATAAATAGAATTTATTTTTGGTAATCAAGCCGTTTCCTTCTCCGTCAAAACCACTTAGATAAAAAAGATTCTTCCAGTTGCTTACCAAGAAGGCATCAATTTCTAATTTTTCTTGGATAATTTTCTTTCTAAGTTTTTCTACTCTATCCTTACGCAATTATTTAGCACCTCCTTTTAAAATTAACCATCATCTGAGTTAAACTTAATAATTAATTACTTTATTATCTTCTTCTATTGGTTCTCCTATCAAATCATATTCCAGGGTAGAAGTGATTTTTACTTTTATCATCTCTCCAATTTTTAATTTATCTGATTTAATAATTACTTTTCCATCTATTTCAGGAGCATCAAATGCACTTCTTCCCAAAATAAAACCTGATTTCTCTTTAGTAGCTTCCTCCACTAAAACTTCAATTTCTTTACCCAGATAAGTTTGGTTTATCTCTCTGGATATTTCTTGTTGTACTAACATTAATTTTTCTAATCTTTCAAGCTTTTTCTTTTTGGGTATTCGAGGAGTAAATCTATAAGCAGGAGTCCCTTCTTCTGGAGAAAAAATGAATGCTCCTAACTTTTCCCATCTTACTTCTTTTATAAAATTAATTAGCTCGGTAAATTTTTGCTTATCTTCACCTGGAAATCCAACCATAAAAGTACTTCTTAAAACAAGTTGGGGTATTTCTTTTCTTAATCTTTTAATTAAAGTAAGAATCTCTTTTCTGCTTACCGTTCTATTCATCTTACCTAATATTTCATCATTTATATGCTGTAAAGGTAGATCTAAATAAGGAACAATCTTGGAAGATTCTCCTATTACCTCAATTAATTGAGGAGTATAATGCGCAGGATGAGTATAGAGCAATCTAATCCATTTTAAATCTTTTAAAGGAAGCGAAGAAATTCTTTTTAACAATTCTGCTAATTTTAAGTCTCCGTATATATCCCAACCATATTTAGTAGTATCTTGAGCAATTAAGATAATTTCACGCAATTTCTGTTTTTGGGAAATTATTTCCACCTCTTTGATTATATCTTCAATCTTTCTACTGCGATATTTTCCTCTTATTTTAGGAATTAAACAATAAGAACAATTATTATCACATCCTTCTGCTATTTTGATATAAGCATAAGGTAATGGTGTAATAGTAAAACGAGGAAAAGTGGAATTATATAAAAAGGTTGGTACTGAGCTAATATAATCTATTTTTTTATTTTTAATAAAAATATTATCGATAACCTGGTTTATCTTAATTAAATCTCCTACTCCTATAAAAGCATCAACTTCTGGAATTTCCTGTTTTAGATGATTTTTAAAATACCTTTGCGGTAAACAGCCAGCTACTACCAACCCTTTGATTCTTCCTTCTTCTTTTAATTTAATCGCTTCAAATATTTCTTCCAAAGATTCTTCTACTGCATCCTGGATAAAACTGCAAGTATTGATAATTAATACATCAACTTCATCAACATTGGAGCAAATTTGATGATTATTTTTTTGTAATATTCCACAGATAACTTCAGAGTCTACTAAATTTTTTGGACAACCCAAGGATTTAATCCCAATTTTCATACTACTAAGCCATTCTTTCCTTTTCTTTTATGCTCGATAAAAAAACTTAAATCTATTTTTATTTTCTATATCAATAGCCTGGACATGTTCTTTTACTACTTCGGGGGGGCTGAATTTTACCAAACCTATTAAACAAAAAATTAAGATTAATAAGTCTTCAAAAAAACCTAAAAAAGGTAATAAAAAATCAGGTAATAAATCAAAAGGAGAAATAACATATAAAATTGCAGCGTATACTAATAGCTTTAGATAAAAAGAGACTCTTTTATCTCTTATTAAGCGTAAGGATAATTTAATAAAATTAGGGATATGGAATAAAATTCGTGCAATATATAGTTTTCTTTTTAAACTATTATAATCATTTTGGCTTTCTTCCGTAGACATATTATTTTCTATCTCCATAAAAAATAAAAATTTTCAAATTATTTATATTTTAGAAGGCATAAAAAAGATTTCAATACCTATTAATTTTAACACAATTAAAAGAATATCGTCAATTAAACTAAAAAAGGGGACAGTCTACTTTTTACAATTACCTTTAAAAAAGTAGCCTGTCCCCTTTTATTGGGGGTATAATGAATAATTTTTATTTTACCAACACCCACGATATCTGCAAAAATGAGTTGTTTCTATATAACCGTTACTAATGATATAAACTTCTGTTTCTCCTTTTTCAAAAGTTGTAACCTCTGCTCCATCTGGTGCATCTGCAAAATAGATCCTGAAGGTGCCATTTACTTTTATATCCGGGCCAAACTGATAAGTGCCATCACCGAAATCGATAATGATTATCTTAGTATCCTTGGTAAGGATTCCCGGATCAAATTCAATAGTTACGTTATTTAAACTTACAGATCCACCCTCTTCTGCGCTTACCCACTCTTGTACCATATCTTTCTTCTCGGCAAAAACAAACGCAGTTAGAGCAAAAAGGGCAAATACAACTATGATAGAGAGTATAATATAGTGTTTCAAAGATTTATTATTTTTCATTCTTCACCTCCTTCGGTAATCCAGCCATCATAGCTATTAAATAGCTTTAGACCTGAGACTTTGCGTCCTACCCTTTCGGATAGTTTGCTATTATCGAGAGTTATGCAAGTTTAGAACCTAAATCCATCATACCCCCACTAAAAAATTATATCATAGATAATCTTTATTTACAAAAAATACCTTAAATTTATAATTCCTATTTTTGCGTCATTAGATTATAATTTTATCTCAGCTAAACATTTATTTATCTCTTCAATAAATCTTTTTGTTCCTATCTCATACAATATCTTTCTTGCTTTCTTTAATTTTAAAGCAGCCTTTTTTAATTCATCCATTCCTTTCAGCATATCTCCCCATTCGTAATAGCTTTCAGCTTCATTAATTCTATCTCCAAATTTTGAATATAGTTTTATTGCTTGCTGAAAATATAGCTCAGCATCTACATAGTTTTTGCATTCCTTATATAGCCTTCCCTTTAATTTATAAATATCGGCAAAACCTAATTCGTCTTCTAATTCCTTAAATATTTTTTCTGCCTGGGAAATATAGTATTCCACTTCTTTTAATTCACTTTTTTTTAAATACTCTTCACCTAAATGAATATAATTAATTCCTTTATTATAAATATCGCCAATTTTGTCTGCTATCTTTACACTTTCTTTTAAATAATGAATTGCTTTTTCTGAATCTCCTAAGGAAGAGTATGCAAAACCAATATTATTCATAATATTAGAAACAACAATAATATTTTTATTCTTTTGAGCAATAGAAAGACTTTCTTGATAAGCTTCAATGGCTTTTTCCCATTTGCCTAACATATCATAATAAATACCAATGTTGTTTAAAGCCATCGCATAAACATCTAAAGCTTTTATCCTCTGAGAAAGATCAATACTTTCTTTAAGGTAAGAATATCCGGTAGAGGTATCTCCTTTAAAAATACTGGCTAATCCTATACTTTTCAAAATAATTGCCATTCTTTTTTGGTTATTCATTTCTATAGCAAGAGAAAGACTTTTTTTGAGATATTCGATTGATTTATCCCATTGTCCCATATCTCCATAAATATTTCCTAAATTAATCAAAATTAAAGATTCATTATCTTGATCTTTGATTTTCCTACTATATTTTAGAGCTTTATTAAAATTAGTTTTAGCCTCTTTTCTTTTGCCAATAACTGATTGGGAAAAAGCTAATTTATTATATATTTCTGAAAGTTTTTTTATTTGTTCATTATTCAGTCTATCTTGTGATTCTAGAATTTTAATACTATCTAAATAATAATAAATAGCATTTTTAAAAGCATATAAAAATTGAGCTTTATCTCCAGCCTTATTTAAGTAAAATAATGCTTTTTGCCAATTATCACTATTTTTAAAATGATAAGCTAATTCTTCTGATTTTGCGTCAATCTTGGTAGAATAAATTTCTTCTATAGCTAAACCTATTTTGTTATGCAAATCTTTTCTAACCTCAAAAAGTAGGCTGTTATAAGCTATTTCTTGAATAATTGAATGAATAAAAGCAAAATAATTTTTATGGCCAGTTGCAGGAGTAATTTCTTCAATAAACCTATAATTTTGTAATTTCTTTAGCGATTCTAATAAGATTTTCTCTTCCTGGTTGATAACCTTTTTTAAAAGTTCTATTTCAATATTTTTTCCTAAAACTGAAGCTTGATATAATATTTCTTTTAAGGCTAAAGGAAGAAGATCAATTCTTGCGCGAGCAATACTTTGCACTGTATCCGGAATTTCAAAGTGATCAAAAACATCAGAGTATTTGCCTAATTTATCTTTTTCTACTAAAGACCATCTTCTTTCCTCTATTCCACTAATAATTTCTTCGATAAACAAAGGGTTTCCATGGGCCATAGAAATTATCTTATCCTTCATTAAAGAAGAAATATATTTTTCTTGGTCTAAAAAATTGATTAGCTTTTTAGATTCTTTATTTTTTAATGGTAATAATCTTATTTTTTTAACTTCAAATAAAGATATATTCTTTTTTAAAGAGTCTTGAAGACTATAAATAATTAAAACAGGATATTCTTTAATTTCTTTGGAAATTTGGGATAAAAATTCTGCAGAAGCAGTATCAATCCATTGCATATCTTCAATAATTATAAGAAGAGGTTGTTGTATAGAGAGACTCCAGAATAATTTTTTCATAATCCCGATAAGTAAATCACTTTCTCTTTTAAATTGATTGGTTATTTTTTCTGTAAAATTAAGATTTGTCGATAAAAATCTTAAGAAATAAGAAGAAGCAAATAATAAGGAAGCATCAACCTCTTTTATCTTATTTTCTATTTTCTTTTTAATCTCTTGAGGTTCATCTTCAAATTTTATTTGAAAAATTTTATTAAATATTTCTTTTATAATATAATATGGTTTTGATTCTTCCCAGGATGTACAATTTGCTGATAGAAGGATGAATTTTTGGGTGTAAGAATCATTGGTAAGCTCTGAAATTAACCTTGTTTTACCTATTCCAGATTCCCCACTTATTTCAACTATTTTTCCTCGCGATTGAAAGGAGTTTTTTAAGACTGCTTTTAAGGTTTTCAACTCTTTTTCTCTACCAATAAATTGAGTATAATATTTTCTTTTCTGCTCTGACAAAATATCTTTATTCTTTTCTCTCTTTAAAATATAAGCGGTTACTGGATTTTTCTTTCCTTTTATCTTTAATTCACGAGGTTTAGAAAATATAAAAAAGTCTTTAATTCTTTGAAAAGTCTTTTCTCCAATTAATATACTACCAGGTGTGGATTTTTCCTGTAAACGAGAAGCCAAGTTTACCGTATCTCCTATCACCGTAAATTCTTTTCTGCAAGTAGAGCCAATTTCGCCAGAAATACATAATCCAGTATTAATCCCAATCCTTGCTTTCATACTTATTACTTTATTTTTATTTTTTATTTTTCCGTTTTTAGCAATAGATTTCATAATCTCCAAACTTGCTCTCGCCGCTCTTTCTGGATCATTTTCATGACTAAAAGGTGTGCCAAATATAGCCATTAATCCATCACCCAAAAATTTATTAATACTCCCACCGTATTGCTCAATAATTGAAACTATAGGAGCAAAGACACTATTGATTACTTTGGTAGCCTTTTCGGGATCCATTCTTTCTGCTAAAGTGGTAAATCCATTTATATCAATAAATACTACCGTAGCTTCTCTTCTTTCGCTAGGTAGGCTTTCCTTTCCTTCTAATATCCTATAGGTCACCGCTTCTGGAACATAAGGTTTAAACAATTTTAATATTTTATTTTCTTGATTTTGTTTTTTCTTTTTCATTTTTTCCTTTTCCGAAGCAAATAAATCCGCCCACTACAACATAACTATTTTATAATAAATCAGGAATTGTTAATATTATAACAAAAGCAGGAAATTAAATAAAGTCCCAATAATAAAAGGGAACAGACTATTCTTTAGTATTTATTTTCTATAGAAATTAGTCTTTCCCCTTTTTATTATTAAATACCCGTAGGACAGGTGTCTCGCCTGCCAAATGACACAAAAAATAGGCGAGCTATTTTTTTATATAACTCGCCTATTTCTAATTTATACTCATCAAATTAATAATTATGGTCCAGTTACAATAATTGACTGAAATGCATATCCGATATTTTCTTCTGAATCTTCTACTGTCAGCTGTACAAGATAAGTTCCTGCAGTACTGTAAGTATGAGTAGTTACCGGAGTAGGTGGTGTCTCATCATGTACCTCTATAGGGCTACCATCATTAAAGTCCCAGGTATAGCTGACTATAGTTGCACCAATTACCGAAGTAGTCGATTCTGATGCATCAAGTCCAACAGTAAAGGGAGCAGTTCCAGTTGCACTTGAAGGAGTAACCTTGATAACTGCATTTACTCCACTATCCACAGTAATGGTGACACTTCCATAACCAACATTTCCTGCAGAATCCGTTATAGTTAGAACAACTATGTAAGTCCCAATATTTGTATAAGTATGAGAAGTAGTAACTCCTGTCCCGGTCGTTCCATCTCCAAAATCCCAACTATAATTAGCAGTCATAACTCCACATCCAGTTTCAAAAGTACTACCCGAAGCATCGAAATAGACTGTAAACGGAGCAGATCCTGTTGTACTCGGAGTAACCTGGATGTCCACACTTGTGACTCCTGTCTCTCCTACGGTAATTACTACTGTATCATAACCTTGTTTTCCCCAATAGTCAGTTACCGTTAATTTAACAATATAGGTACCACAACTACTATAAGTATGGGCTGCCGGCATAACTCCCGTTCCGGATGTTCCGTCTCCAAAATCCCAACTATAACTGGCAATCCCGCGATCATCAGTAGAATCACTAGCATCGAAGATTACGGTAAAGGGTGCGGTTCCACTTACTCCAGGTATTACTTTAATCACTGCCTTTGGTGGTGTAAAGTCAATTCCTGGTTCTATAGCAGGTAAATTAACAGTAACCGATTTATTGATATTGTGACCGGCTCCATCGGTACCAAGTAAGGTTATAGTACAAGTAAGTTCGGTTATTAAAGGATTCTTTTTTATATAATCTTTGACTTCTTGAAAATACAAAGGCATATTTTTAATTTCAGTAATTGGACCAGGGGTACCGGGAGTAGTGGATGGTTCAACATAAAAAGTAGCTCCCACCGTTTTAGTTAATGAACTTATTTTAGTATTTTCTTCATAATATTCGTATTTAAAACCTGAACCAATAAATTCTACTTCATTTAAAGAATATACTTCCAAACTAATGGTGCCATCTTCTAAGTTAATTTCTGTATAATTCAATCTTATCTGCGCCTGGGGGTCAAAGATATTAAGAAGTCCAAAAGAAAGCCAGTTACACCCAACTAATGATATTATAAAACCTAACAATATGGTTATAAATAATATTTTATACAAATTCTTTTTATTTTTATATTGCAAAGTCTTGTCCTCCTTTCGAATTATAATTTTGTCATTGCGAGCCTTCTGCAAGAAGGCGTGGCAATCTCAATTTTATTTTTTCAATTATATGCCAACTTAGATTCCCGCTCTGAATTACCGCTTTCGCGGGAATGACATAATCAAATTAAAATGACATTTAATATTTTTCTTATAGGGGTCGGATTTATCCGACCCGTTTTAATTGCGGGTTCGATGAATCAAACCCCTACATTTCACCCTCACCCTACCCTCTCCCCTCAAGGGAGAGGAAATAGAAACGATGACAAAAATATTAGTAATCTAACTTGTGAGCAGTGATAAGGATAATTATTTCTGTTTTCTTGTTTTTGCTATTAGTAAATTTGAATAACTCACCAAATATAGGTATATCTCCTAATAACGGTATTTTCGTTGTAGTTTTTATCTGTTCTGAAGTAATTAATCCTCCTATTACTACCGTCTCACCCAATTTAGATCGAATTATTACCTCCTCTTCTCGAGAATTAATTACAGGATAACCTATATACTGCTCTGTTCCCAGTGAATTTACTGTTACATAAACATCCATTGTTATGGGCCCATCAGTACTTAAATAAGGAGTAATATTTAAAGTTAATCCTACTTTTTTATAATCAATAGTTTCCACACCTTCAGCATCTCTCTTTTTTATAGGAATTTGTTGACCAGTTTCTATTCTAGCTTCTTTCCCATCCAAAGTAAGAACCTTAGGATTAGATAGAATATTAGTCTTTCCTTCAGTTTGCAAGGCTTTTAGCGTTGCTTCAATTAAACCACTTCTTTCGAAAGAACCCCCTAAAGTTATTTCACCTATAGTAATTTGACCTTCTAATTTAGCATCACCACTCACCCACTTAATTCCTAAGTCTTTTTCCCCATCTAAAGTAATTTCAACGACTTTAGCTTCTATCATTATCTGAGGTACACGCTTATCCAGACCAGCAATCATTGTTTCTACATTATCCAATTGTTCTTCTGTACCTTTTACAATAATTTCACTCTGCCGGCTATCAATATTTATTCTTTCTTCTTCAGGAATAATAATGCTGAGCATATTCTTTATAGCCTCAATTTCATCATCAAAGATAGCATTATTTATCTTAAAGGTTTTAGTAAATAATTGAGAATCAATCCTGGAGATTATCTCTTCAACCTTTTTTATATCTTCTTTTGTGCCAGAGATGATTAGATTGTTTAATCTTGGATCGGCTACAATATTTATTTTACTTTTTTCTTCTTCTTTTAGATAATTATCTAAAACTCTTTTAGCTTCTTCAGCGGTTGTATTTTTTAGTTCAAATATTTGAGTAATGGTGGACTGTCTTTCTTTAATTTTATTTTTAGTGGTAATGTAGACCGTATTCTCGGAAATTTCCATATAATCCAAATCTTTAATTAATAAAATGGCATTTAAGGCTTCTTTAAAGCTAACTTTTTTGGGGAAATTCAGAGTAATGGTTCCACTTACCGAGTCATCGGTGATAAGATTAATTTCAGCCCTAGCAAATAAAAGATTTAAAATATCTCGAACTTCGGAATCTTTTTTAAAATTAATTTCCAAAGGTTCCATCTTATTATCCGCTAAATCAATAATTGAAACCTTAGGGGGTTCTTCTTTTTCCAGCTTGACTGGTTTACTAATTACCGGGGTAACTGTAAATACTTGAGCTTCAGGAGCAGTAAATTCTTCATAATCATAAATATCAATATACAATAGCTTTTTCTCTTCCGATAATTTTACTTCATACTTTGCCTTTTGAAACAAATCTACCACAAATCTGGTAATAGGTATCGGTTCAGTTTCAAATTGTCCACATCTTACCTGTTTAACTGCTCCCAAATTTAAAAATAAAATATTTTTAGATAAATCTTGGATGTTATAAATTGCATTCTTTACATCAATTACAATTCTATCCGGAGAATCGAAATAACTAACTTCATAATCTTGGATTGCTCCATTAGCTTTAATGGTAAGATGAGTAAAGTTAGGAACTTTTTTATACCAGATATTAGTAAAAGAAATATTATCTGTCTCAGCGTTAGCTATAGCTAATATAAAGGAAGTTAATAAAAATAATATTAAAACGAAAATTAAATTTTTTATTCTTCTAATTCTTGTAGTTGTTTCAACTGGTGGAAAAATAATCATATCTTTTTTATTCATTAGAAGCTTCCTCACCTCCTATTTTCAGAGAAAATTCATAATCTTCTATTTCCAGTATTACTTCATTTTTTCTTATCTCTTTGACAATATATTTATCTAATAATATATCGTATAATTTAGCAATAAAAGTATCACCATCTATTTCTATCATAGCTACGCGATTACTTTCATTACCGACTATACCATTTAATTTAGTATCGGGAGGTAATTCCGGTTTGTATATAGCAGTTTGTTTCCACCAGGCTTCCTCCTCTTCAGTTGGAGCCTCTTCTTCTTTTTTAGAAGAGAAAACACTTACTTTTTGAAAAGGATTGCGATAGCTAGGAGGTTCATAAGGTTCATAAGCAAAAATTTTCTCTTCGTAAGCTTGTTTTCTTTTTTCCATTTCAATATCGAAAGGAGTTTTTTCTTGAACCACAGGTTCCTCTTTTTGCAAGGGAGAAGAAACAGCAGTAGAGGTAGTAGTATTCGTTTTAGTAGAAAAAGTTGCTACTTTAGGGGTACTTGCCTTTGGTGGAAAAAACATCGGATACCCTAAATAGGCAATTGCTCCTAATAAGATTACTAATATTAAAAACAACCATAACCACCTTCGGCTACGAGAACCTTGGTCTCTTTCTGTTTTTTTAAAAATATTTTTGAAAGATATTTTTTTCATTTTCTATGGCGTACCTTCTTTTCTTAATAGATAAGTAAGCATACTTATAGAAATATTTAATTTATCGGGATCTTTACCACCTTTACTAATATTTAGAGATTGAACATCAATAATACGAGGTAGGTTTTCCAGTCGATCCAGATAGAAGATTAGATCAAAATAATTAGCAGCAAGATTCATAGAAATAGGCATTTTCCCATAGATCCTTTCTTTCTCCCAGATGATATTTTGAGGAGTAAAGTTGGTAAAATCTACTTTAAACTCAGTCATAGTATCTTGAATCATTACCAATAAATCAGGAATCTCTTTTTCTTTAGGCAACATTACCTCTAAAAAAGCTAATTTTTCTTTCAAAGCGGCATATTCTGCTTTTAAGGGACCTAATTGAGCAGCAATCTTTTTACCCTGTTCAATCTTTTGAGCAGTAGTTTGAATATCTCGATCTAATTGTTCTATTTTTTGCATCCTAGGCTGATAAATATATAAATAGTTAACTCCCACAATTAAGATAGTTAAAAGTAAGAGTAGAAAGATCACTATGCCCTTTCTTAATTTCATAAACTAAATATTTCCTTTCTTTTTTAGCCTTTATGGTTTTACTTTCTTAGGTATAAATATTCCGGATAATTTAAAATTAACTATTTCTGTTTCTATATCATCTGCTTCACGTAAATTAGTTTTATGAACATAAGCCAATTCGATATTATCAAAAGTGGAGTTATTCTTTAAAGCCACCATATACTTGGCAATTAAATAATTGTTATAGGTATTAGCAGTAAAATTAAAGGTTTGATTGGCGCTTAAACTAATGTTATCTACCCAAACTTCATCCAGTATAGAAGCGCTGAATTCACCCAGAATACGGGATAAACGAGATTGATTATCGATTAACCCCTGAATAACCATAATCCGATCTTCGATAACCTTTTTATCTTTTTCTAAATCTTTTACTTCTTTGATGATCTTTTCAATAGCTGCTAGTTCAGCCTTCATTACCTTTAATTGTTGTTCACGACTATCGATTTGAATCTCTAAGTAATAATAGAGGTAAATAGAGGCCATTATTAAAAAAGAAAAGAATAAAATGATTATAAATCTACTAAATCTAAATTTCTCCTTCTCTTTATATTCGCTTGGTAATAAGTTAATATTTGTCATCTTGATGGTTTACCTTTCTCTTTTAGCTAAACCTATTACTGTAGCCAGGGTGGATTTAATCTTATTTAGCCTCTTTAAATCAAATTCAGCCTCATTAATCCTGATTCCTTTCCAAGGGTCACCTATTTTAGTAGTAATTTCAAATTCATTGGTGAGGAATTCTTCAATACCAGAAATATTGGCACTACCTCCGCAAAGAATAATTTTACTATATTTTACTTGCTGATTTTGAGTTTTATAATAATTTAATGATTTTCTTACCTCTTTAGCTAATTGATCTAAAATCTTTAACATAATTTTTTCAGCTTCATCGCTCTTTTTTTCGCCTGGAGATTCTTCAGAGGGATTAATTATTTTAGTTTCTCTTTTTAGTTTTTCTGCTTCACTAAAGGTTAGATTTAATGATTTGGCAATTGCTTTGGTAATATCGTTACCTCCGATAAGGATATCTCGGGCAAATTTCAAGTTACCTTTTTCGGTCAGGGTAAGGATGGTAGTGCTTGCTCCTATAGATAAAATTGCATCAGTAACTGTTTCTATAGATTGTTTTTCTTTTTCTTCTTGGACCTTTTCTTTTGGTTCATTTTGACTTTTATTTAAATAAAAGTCAAAAGCTCTGATATTGGCAGCAGAGCTTATATCCACTATTTTAGGAATTATCCGTACCTTTTTTAAGGCCTCCATATAAGGTTGAATAACTGATTTAGGAACCGCAACCAGTAAAACTCTCATCATCTGATTGCCATCCTTTTCGGTAAATTCCTCAATCTTTTCCGCATCAATTACCGCTTCATCAAGATTATAAGGGACATACTTAGGTGCTTCCCATAGCACTCCTGGTAATATTTCTTTCTCTTCCATTAAAGGCAGAATAATTTCTCGAATAATTAATTTTTGTCCAGTAATAGCAATAATCGCTCGATTATCTCTCATTCTAATCTTACTTAATAAATCAGCTAAGGCCTCAGCAACCGCAATGGGATTTATAATTTCACCATTAGCCACCGCACCTTCCGGACTAAAATTAGTTCCGAAACTATCCAGTTCATATCCAGCACCAACTTTGTTCAGTTTTAATACTTTAATCGAACGTGCACCAAAATCGATTGCAAACATATCTACTCTTTATTTCCTTTCTGTCATTCCCGCGAAAGCGGGAATCCATCTTCTCCGTCATTGCGAAGAATCCACCCTTTCTGTCATTGCGAGGGTGGCACTCAAGTAATATTGAGTGCCACCCGTGGCAATCTCATATTACTATATCACATCATTGTAAACTTACCATATGAATTTTTTTTTCTATACTCGATAATTTTCTTTCTTGTTTTATTCTTTCTCGATACTATCTTATGTTGTTTCTTTTCTGTTTTCTTTCTTGACGCGATAATGTTCTACTAAATGCCAAAGCTATCTCTTTAAGCTCGTAATTCTTTCCCACACTATAACTATCCGCTATTATTATACGACAACCTACGATTCAAGCCCTTATCTTCTCTTGGACTCGATACTCGATACTATATGCTCGATACTATTTTTATGCTGTTTTTATACATATTTTCTCCATAACTTCTAAAAATCCTTCTTTTTATGAAAAATAATTTAAAAATTATTTAATATACCTCTCTCCAGGATGTTTTTTTAAAGAAACGGTCACCGGTAGTTGTAAATTGATTCATAGATGTATCATAATTAATTATTGATTTATTACGAACATATACAGTATCTGCAATCACCGAACCGGTAACTTCACATCCATTTTTTAATTCAATAAAACCTTCAGAATTACCATCAGGTAAAATTGATTGAACTATTCCTTTAAGAATAGATGATTTAGCGTAAATTTTGATATTTCCCTGTGCTACTAAAGCAAGTGCGGTAATTGGGTCATCTGCATTAATATAAGTACTGTCATTATTAATATTAAAAGTTGCACCTTCTTTAATTTCCACATTACCAGTAGCAATAATTGCACCATTGTTAACATTTATTGTTGAGCCATTTTTAGCTTCTAAACTTCCTTCAATATAATGTATTCCCGTCCAATTTTCTATATCACCATTTCCCAGAATAACATCACTTGTGTGATAATGAATATTGCCTGATGCGGCTTCATCAGCCAAAGCTCTCACTTTTAATTCATCATAATCAACTGTAGGAATAGTCTCTTTTGGAACCCCCGTATTACTACCATCACTAGTATCATCTAAGTCATTATTTTTTCCGGAAGAAGTAGCGTTTCCATCATAATTTTCATCAAACTTACCCGAAACTAAGATATCATCATTAGAATGCACATCACCAGTAATATCAGGCCCAGGAGTGCCCTGGAAAAGAATTATTTTATCAGCAAGAATGGCATATTTATACATCGCTATTATTATGTAATCAATTTCCGCGGTTACTTCTATTTTTCGCTTTCCTGAGGAAAATTTACCTCCTAAAACTACTCCAGTTGAAGTAATTTTAATCTTATCAGTATCAATATCCTCAATGCTTACTTGATAATATTCGGTAGCTGTCCCTGGGTCAGGTTCATTAGTAGGACGCCACTCTATTCCCTCTCCACCATTTTCAACGATTGTATTTAATTTCCATAGAGCGTCTTCAATGCCTGCATCAGCCAAATAAAAAGCTTTATTAGATTCCCGTTGAAGGGTAGACAACTTCGTATCATTATTAGTCATAGTAAGCAGGGCTACGGCTAAAGTAACTAATACAAAAACAAAGATTAAAGTTGTCAAAAGAGCCATGCCTTTTTGATTTAACAGAATATTTCTTATTTTTTTATCTTTAATCTTCTTTTTTCTTTTTTTCATTTCTATCACCCCTCTCAAGTGGATTATTAGTCAATTTATCGATTAACTAATTCATCAATTTCAGTACTTCATTTAACCATTCCGTAAAACAGGCGTCTCGCCTGTCTATAATTTTAATAGAAACAAAAAATCTACTATAAACCATAATTTCTCAGATTAACATCCGTATTTAAAGTTATATCAGGTTTGCCATCATCATCAACATCTACTTTTAAATTTATGTGTATTTTAGATATTTTAGGCAATGTAGAGATATCAGGAGAATCATATTTTACTCCATTAGAATCATAGTATTCAAAAATATCTTCCTCACTTATTTTAAGTACATTATCAATTAAAGGATTGCTGGTTAAATTTTTTATTCTTTGTATGGTAGTACCAAATAAAGCATAGGTAACAGAATAAGCGGAACTTCCACCTAAAGGAGGAATATCAACAGTAACAGAAATTTCTGAACCACTAGATATATTACTACCCTCTCTTATTTCTCTTACCATTCTATCCATAGCCTGACGTGCATTTCTCTGTGCCTCTAATTGACTCTGGCCTGCTACCCAGGATTTAGCTCCCCCTGTGAAAAAAGTTACCAATCCTAAAACAATTAATCCTAGAATAGCCACTACAACCATCATTTCGATTAAACTAAAACCTTTTTGTTTATACTTACAATGAATTATCTTCATAATATTTCCCTTTTTAAATATCACAAGATATTTTTGTAATACAATCTTAATTATTCTACTACTGTTATTGGTACAGTATATTCATATGCTCCAAAATTAGTATAAAAAGTAACTGATAATGATTTACCTTCCATATTTGTGCTAAAGGTCAATCTGATAGTAGATTCACCAGGTAACAAATTTGCATTGATATTATCTTCGATATGGGGGCTAGTAGAATTTCCGGTATCAATGATAGGGTCATAATCGTCTGCATTATATGGACTTTTAATTTCGATTTTCCTTAGTTTCGAAGGATCATAGTCCCACTCAACCTTCATACTACTTAAATTAAGTGTAGGTCCATTAACTTTAATATTAAAAGTGACAATTTTATTGTTTAACCAATATTTTAACGAATTATCTACTAAGATTAAGTTTATTATATTTACTGGAATATTTACAGTTGAAGATGGCTGTGTAATTATATCACCTGAAGCTTCTGCTTCTACTATTACTGTACCTGGATTAATAGTCGATTGTAAAGTGACTTCTGCAATTCCATTTTCTACATATACCTGTTTGAAGGAAGTTCCATCAGAAAATTTTCCTGACGTCTCTCCTTCTGTAATTGAAAAATCGACTACACCTGAATAATCAGGAACTATAATACCAGGTTCATCCACTATTGTTGCAGTTATTATACAAGTATCCCCACCTACAAAGATATATGCAGGATTAGCAACCAAATTAATATGATGTGGTGCTGATTTTTTGTGAAATAACACCTCTATTTCTATTGGATTGTCAGGATTTCCTGGTGGTCCATCTGCATTAGGTGGTAAATCACTTGAATAAATCTTAATACGTGCAGTAACTGTAGATGTAACTTCATAAGGATATAAAGTTGCAGTAGCCATACCCCCGGTTAATGTTATTTCCTGAGTAGATTCACCAGAGGAAAAAGACCCTATTCCATTCGTGATTTTAAATGTGATGAAATTACCGTAAACTATATCCCCATCTTCAGATTTCATAATAGCCGTAATATCAGAAGGTATTATTGTATCTTCATCTAATTCAATAATTGATGGGTCAAAAGTAACATCGATATGGTGAGCTACAAGCGGACTTAAAATATTTATTTTTGTAGATCCTGAAATTAATTCCCCCCCACTGTCCTTTGCGCTAATTGTTATTTCTTGAGGAAACTCTCCAATTGAGGATGCTTTAAAAATACAGGTTTGAGAGTTTTCACCTTTAAATGTTAAATTAATAGAACCTGTACTACCGTTTAAGGTACCATAATCATCGGGGAAGTCAGTAATTACAACAGTTTTTGGAATACCAGCCTCACCAAAACTAACCGGTTTATTATTTTCATCTACAATAGTTACAGTTATAGTAGTTTCCTCATTCGGATAAATAGACTTTTTCTTTGTAGAAACTAAGATAGATTTAGCATCTCCAGTAAAGGTTACTTCAGTATATCCCATATCTAAATCAGGAGCTGATGCAGTTATCCCTACTACTCCAGGAGTTCCAGTGGACATTAAGTTTACAGTTGTTGGATTAGTAGGGTCAGCAGATACAGAATTAATAGTTGAAGTTGATAAAGAACCAATGTCAGGGTTAGAAACGTTCAATGTTATTGTTCCTGAATATGCTATAGGAGTTTTATAATCAGCTTTTACTACAGTTACATTGATAGTTGAATTTTCACCTACAGGAAGAATTCTATCTTCTTCGGTTGCAGGTTCAAGAATTATTCCTACAGCTCCAGTGGTTACTCTAATATTAACTGTATCAGTTACATCCTCGGGTCCTCCTAAATTAGCTGAAGCTTGAATCTTTTCTATGCCATCTATAGATTCACCTGGTTCAAATGCAAAAGAGTAAAATGTAATTTTAGCTTTTCCATTAGTTGTATGGACAATTATAGTGTCTGGGTCATCTTTAGTTCTTGATGCATTATTTATATATCCAACTGGGTTATAATCATCATTTGGAGTAGGGATAATAAAGGAAAAACTAATATCTCCTTCCCAATCTGTTATAGTATTACCATTATTGTCTTTAATTTCTGCAAAAAGTGCAACCTCAGAATCAGGTATAATAGTATAATAAGGAGAGGCATAAAGAATAATACCAGCAGCATCAGAAACTTTACTTGTATTTGGCTTATTATATAATATCGTTGAGGCTTCTTCTGTTTTTATATTTCCTTTTCTATCCATCCAACGAACCTGCGTAATTACTTTTTTCAAAGTTACTACTTCGCCTTTTTTTTCTAAGTCTAAAACAATAGAGCCTCTATGAAATTTTGTGCCAGGGATAAGAGTAATGGGTTCATCTTTTACTTTATTAAAATCCATATTTTTAAAATCTTCTATCGTTTCCCGCAAATAGTTAGTAGCAACTGTCCGGTCTCGGGCGTCAGCCATTCCCATAAAGCCGGTGCTATAGGCGTAAAAGATTCCCACAATGGCCAGAGCTAAAATAGCTACCGCTACCATTAATTCAACTAAGGAAAAACCTTTGAGATTGCTTCCCCTGCTTTCGCTGGTGCAGGCTTGCTTCGCTTCTCGCAATGACAGATAAGATGGATTCCCTCTTTCGCGGGAATGACAGAAGGGAAACAGCCCTCGCAATGACAGGGAAAATTTTATTTTTTTTGATAATATTTTATTTAACATACTATCACCTCAACAATTAGTCTGCCGGTCGACCAATCTGCCAGTCTAAATAGTCATTAGTAAATAGTGGATAATCGTTAGTAAAGAAAATACAAAAAATAAATTCAAAAAAACGTAAACCATACACCTCGTAGAACAGGCATCATTAAGCCCACAATTTATGCCCGAAAGCTAACGACTAATTTACCAATTCTCCGGAGGGTCTGGACTTATTCTTACTCGGGCAGTTACCGGTGTCATAATCACATAAAGAATCTTTCCTCTTTTATTTTTCAAAGTAACTGTTCCTCCCATACTAGGGACTCCATTCGGATAAAAATAGACTTTATTGTTTGTAAAATTAGTCTTAAATAATTCTACTCCTTCTAATTTTATTTCTTTATAAAGTTCACTTTCACTTCCTTTAAGTATTTTATATTTATTTGAGGAAGTTGGCCAATTAAAAGTTGTATAAAATTCTATTTTGTAATATACACCCTCATAAAATGCCCTCGACTGAGTATTTTTTAATTCTGAACTTAAAAGTGCTGCTGCTGTGTTTAATTTATTCCATTGTATCAAATAATCTAATCCGTTTATGCCAAGACCAAGCAGTAAGGATATTATACCTCCTACGACCATTAATTCGATAAGGGTAAAACCTTGTTTAAGACCAGGGCTACGCTTCATATACTGGTTATTTATCTTTCTATATTTTAAAGGTTTTGGTTATGGTTATTGGTTAAAAGCTATAAGTTTGATACCACATACACCTATTTTTTATAGCTATATATTACATTTTTTTATTTTCTTAATCTTTATCCGCCTAAGTACCAGAATAGAATTTTATCACCAATTAAAATTGCAATTAACGAGCCTGCTACTATAAATGGTCCAAAGGGTATTGTCTCTCCCCTGTTTTTCATTTTTAAGATAATTAAAACAATTCCGGTTAATGCACCTAACAAATAACCAAAAAATAAGGATAAGGAAGTATATCTCCAGCCCAGGAAAGCTCCAATCATAGCTGCCAGTTTAATATCACCTCCACCCATTGCTTCTTTTTTAAAGAGCCATTCTCCTATCAAGGCGATGAATAAAATTGCACCTCCTCCTGTTACTATGCCCAGAGCTGAATCCCACACTGAGATATGCTTTACCAAAAAACTGATCATCAATCCTATTACTATCCCTGGAAGAGAAATCTCATTCGGGATAATCTCTTCCTTAAAATCGATAAAGGCAATAATAATTAGTGCTGAAGATAAAGCCATATAGACTAAAGTTTGCACCCTAAAACCATATTTTAAATAAAGAAGTAAATAGATTATGGCATTTAAAAATTCTACCACAGGATATTGGAGAGAGATCTTATTTTTACAATTACGGCATCTACCTTTCAGTAAGAAGTAACTTAATAAAGGTATATTGTCTTTGGTGCTTATCCTGGTATTACAGTACGGACAATGAGAAGCAGGATAAACTATCGATTCTTTTCTGGGTAGACGATATATACATACATTATTAAAACTTCCTACCACCAGACCGAGAACGATTAATAGAATAATATTTATAACATAGTACATTTATACTCCTGTTATTTATTTTACCACTATATTTAAATTTAAAAATTCACCATCAGGACCAATCGCATCAATGGTGAAGGTATCTATACTATTAAACTTTACTACTACATCACCGGGGGTACTGAAACCGTTAGCGGTTTGTACTCCTCGGGTAATGGGATTCTGAATATTTAAAGATTTTATTAGATCATCTATATTATTCCAGATAATTATAGGATGTTTACTGATTAATTCTGATTTAATTTCACTTACTACCGAATCTAAATTAGCTTTAATCAGTCTTATTTCATTCTGTTCTACATACCAATCATAGAGTTTGGGAACATAGATTATGGCAGCCCCAATAATCGCTATCCAGATAATTAATGTTAGAACCACTATGCCTTTTTGGTTATGTAGCATCCCTCTTTACCTCTATCTTATTCTTCCAGAGTCTCCTCTTTTTTAATTCTTTCTTCTCTTTTCTTCATACGATTCAACTTCTCTTTAATAGCTTCAGTAACAAAATGATTAATTAATATGCCATGAGATTGACAATAATCCTTTAATTCTATAATTATTTCATTCGGTATTCTAGTACCTAATAACTTTTTCGTCATAGTCATTATATTTAACCTCTGTTGACTAATGTTAACATAAGATAACTCATTTTGTCAAACCTAAATAATTTACCAAATCTAAATAAGTAGCAAGGGATAAGTAATGAGTGATTAGTAATGATTAGTGATAAATTATATAGTTAAAAGCCAATCAATCAACTAACCATCTCACTTTCAACTAAGCTTTAATTACTAACAATTATCCATTTATCCACTAATGATTAAATACTATCCTCTATCAGTTCATCCTTAATGATTGAATATTATTCTCCTTTTCTATTTTTATCAAGATTCTTAATCTCTTTTTCTATATCTTCAATTATCGGACTGCCTTCCGGTGCTAATACTAAAGCTTCCAAAAAATATTCCAGTGCCTTGTCCGGCATTTCTTTTTTCTTATACACTATCCCTAAATTATTTAATACAATATACTTATTGTTAAAATTGGGTTCAATTTCTAAAATCTTATTCCACTGTTCGATAGTATCATCATATTTTTCTTGAGTAAAATATAGATACCCTAAATCATAATATGCCTTAGTAAATTTCGGGATAAGATAAGCGGCATACCGAAATTCTTCTTCTGCTTTTGAAAATAATCCTGCCTGGCGATAAACTAAACCTAAATTATAAAAGGTTTTGGCATCAATCCGATATCTGGTAGTCTGCAATAAAACTTCTTCAGCCTTAGTGAGATTTCCCAAATTATAATAAGTTGTGCCAAGGGCATGTAATATCCTTCCATTATAAGGATATAATGATGCGGCCTGCTCAAAATAAGATAAGGCCTCACTATAATTACCGTCCACATTGTGCCTCATACCCTTAAAATATTTTATTTCAGCAATATATGGTCTTACTGCTATTAAATTAATAGCCCATATCATAAAGACTAATACAATAATGGTCAGAGTAATTTTTATCCTTTTATTTTTTAATTTTGATTCTTTTGTTCTATTATCAGAATAAGTTTTGGGTAAATTTATCTTTCTGGCATATATTACAGTTAGTCCTAATAAAGCAAAAAAGGTTACCCCTAATGCCGGCACATGAAAAGGAAAAGTAAACAGACAATGTATTAAAAAACAGGTAATACCCGAAACTAGACCAAAGACAATTATTTTTTCTTTGTCACTATCATTTTCTTTCCAATAATCTATTATTAAACTATAAAATATCAGAATAATTCCGATAAATATCCCCAAACCGACTATTCCTATTTCCGCCCACATCTGCAGATATTCATTATGGGCCTCCCCTGCCTTTCCGGAATATTGTATATAGTAGGGATTGTTTTTTAAAAACTCTGCCTGATAGTTTAAATAATTCATTTTAAAAGTGCCAATCCCCGAACCAAATATGGGATTATCCTTAATCATTTCAAGAGTGGTCTTCCAGATTAACAGACGGGTATTGATGGAGGGGTCTTGCTCGTCAAAGGTGGATAGTGCTCTCTGGGGAACAGTTATGGCGCTTTTGTTGAGAGGATTGTCAGTGGAATAGATAATAGTAATTACCAGAAAAATTAATAAAAGTAAGGACAGCCTTTTTTTATTTTCTTGAAATATTTTTAAAAGATTAAATTTAAAAATAATATAAATTGCTAATATTACAGTAAGACTGATGCTAATCCATATTCCCCGGCTCTGGCAAATCATTAAAGTCGCATAAAGGATAGATAATAAGAAAAAATATTTTATTTTATTTTTTTTGGTTTGCTCTAATAGAAAATAGGAAAATACTACCGGAAAAATCATCGCCAGGTAATTGGAAATCCAATTTTTCTGGCCAATTGTAGAAGTCAAGTTGTGTAAATCACTTAAATAGGGGTCTATACCATAATACTGCATAAGGGTGTATATTGAGACGAGTAAGGAGATTATAAAGAATAGATAAATAAATGGATTAAAATCTTTCTTTCTATTTAGATTATTGGTTATTAAAAAAAATATCAAAATATAAGATAAGAATATTATAAATTCCTGAAAACTTACTGCCTTTGTTTTGCTGATAAAAAGAGAAAGGAATAATACTAATGAAAACAAAATCAAAGGTAAGTCCAATTTAGTCCTTTGCAGAGAATATTTTCCGGTATTTATTATTTTCATCAAAAAAATAGCAAATAAAATTACATTGAATAGTTTAAGAATGGCTTCCTGGTTTACTCGGAAATCATAGACATATTTACTAGCAAATAAGGGAATAGTTATTAGCAATAATTGTAATAATATGGTTAATAGTTTCTGATAAATATTATCTTTTTCTATCCAGTACTTTTTCACTTTTACGCTTCTTTCGTATTTATTTAAAAATAAAAATAGCTCCAGATACAAATTTATACCTGGAGCCATTTGCCTATTTCTACTATTTTGCAAAAAACTATTTCCTCGCAGTTAAAGGATTATCATATACATTACCATTATCATTGGTATTTCTTCCATTAATAGTAAAAACATTATTACTATAAGTAACCCATACTTCTCCAGCAACGGCAGCATCCTCACTTGCTGGGCAAGTAGTTTGTGCGTTTCCAGTTACAGGATTATATATACCAGCATTTGCAAATACTACAGATGATAGTTTATCAGGTGTATCAATATCGGTTACTGGTCTATCAGCTAATTCTGCTTGAATCAAAGTTTGAATTGTTCCTGCATTGGCTTTAACTATCGCATTTTTTGCTTTATCCTGCTGGCCAGTATAAAGTCTTAATCCTAAGAGTGCTAATACACCGATGATAGCTACTACGACCATCAATTCGATTAAGGTAAAACCTTTTTTATTCTTTCTAAAATTATACATTTTTTTATTTCCTCCATTTATTTTAGTTTGTTGCTTAGCTTATAGGTTAGGAATTAGAAGTAGGTTAAAAAATTATTCCAAAAACTCTTGAATTATTCACCAATTCCTAATAATTTAATAATAATTAAAAATATTTTTAAAAATCGGTAGTTAGACAGTCATAACCCTTTTTTTGAAGAGATTAAGTTATTAGGTTTTAGACCCTAACTTTGCGCCCCATTCTTTCAAATGGTTTACCTTTCTCAATTTTTTTATGACCCTGGATTTGATCACCTCCTGTTTTTCTTTTCATCTGCTAGTACATTTTTGTGTCTTATTTAAATAAATAAAAGGAAAGTCGGTAGTTTGGCAGTCATAGCAATCATAGTAATAATTACTTTAGACCCATAACTTTGCGCCCCATCTTTTCAGATAGTTTGCCTTTTTCAACTTTTAAAAGATTACTTATTCTATTTTCTATTTATATTATTCCATATTTTAAAAAATTTTAGACTAAAGAAGAATTTTTTTTACAATCTACAATATATGAAAAAAAGAAGAAAAAATCTATACTTAAAATTCTTTTTAATTTTAAGTATAGATCTTTGAGCTGTAAATTAAGGATTTAGCCTTTTAAATCAGGTATTTTCATAAACAAAGATTTGAAAATCATCACTGTTAAATCTTTGAAATTTTACACTATTTACCGCAGGTTTAACTACAAAGACTCTTTCATTATTATCATGAGGGTCAATTGGGTAAGCAAAAAAACCTTTTCTCTCTGGATTAAAACTATGGGTAGAACCATAAAAATTTTCGCCATCTTTAAAGATGATGACAATTTTACGTTGAGTAGGAATAGGCTGAGGTTGTCCTTCGAAGGTTCTTACTTTTTGATAATCTTTATTCCCTTGATAATCTTTAACAAAAAATACTGCTTTTAATTCATTTACATCTACTTCAACTAGTTTATCTCCGTATTCTTCCAAAGGATGAAGGTGAAAAATATCTTTGTTGGGATTAAAGTCAGTAGACCAACCTTTGATGATGGAGCCATCCTTGTATTTTACTACCATTTTGTTGGGTATCATCTTAATCTCCTTGTCTCCTCTCTAGAATAGAAAGGTTAAAATAAATCCTTTCCTGGTCTTAAAAATCGTTTTCATTAGTTTTTATTTTTACAATAGCTTTACGAACTACAAAAATGCGTTCATTATTATCTTCCGGGTCAAGGGGAAAGACAAAAAATCCATCTTCATATCTTCCAAAATTATAACAGGTGCCATAGATCTCTTCCCCATCTTCAAAAAAAATAACTACTTTTTTTTGACTGGGTGTTACCTTGAATCTTTCATCATCAAAGTTTCTTACTTTCTGATAATCTTTATTACCGAAAAAATCTTTAACAAAAAAGATTGCTTTTAGGGGAGCAAATACGAGATTAAGAGTCTCCTTTGAGCTATATTCCATCAAGGGGTAAAGGGTAAAGAAATGACGTTCCGGACTAAAATCTTCTACCCAACCTTTAATAATTTCTCCATTTTTATATTTTACTACTACCTTCTTTTTCAACATAGCAAATTTCCTAAAGCTTAATATTTTTTAATTCCTTTCTTAAGGACTTAATGGCTTCTTTTTTAATGCGAGAAACCTGCTTCTGAGAAAGATCTAGAGCCTGAGCGGTTTTGGTCTGAGTTAAATCTTTAAGGAAGATATAATTAACCACTTTACGCTGGATATCTTTTAATTTGTTTAGAGCCATTTCTAAGGTAATTAAATCTTCTATAGGTAATTTAAAGCTCTGATAATGATCATTCTTTATTTTAGAAATAACCGGTAAATCCCGGTAGTCATACATTCTATTTTCCTGGTCAATAGAAACAGTATGCACTGCTTCCCTAGCCTTTAAAATCTCTTTTACTCCTTCTTCGGTAAGATTGAATTGAGCAGCAATTTGTTTAAGAGAAGGCATTTGGTTATTTTCTTTTTTGTATTTAAGAATATACTGATCGATTTTTTTATTTAATTCCATTACCCAGTGAGGAATTTTTATAGTTTGATGCTTGTCCCGAATATAATGACGAATCTCTCCCGAGATAAGCCAGGAGGCATAAGTTTCAAATTTTACCTTCCGGGCTGGATCATAAAGGTTTAAGGCATTAATTAATCCAATATAACCTACCTGCTCTAAATCCTCCAAAGGTTCTCCAGAATTGATAAATTTAGCTGCAATACTACGCACTAAAGGTTTATATTTTAAAATTATTTCATCATTTATTTCTTGAGTAGTTGACATTACCACAAACTCATCATCCTTTTTTAAATTTACCCTTAAAAAAAGATTTTTTGGGGGTTATTCTTTTTCTAATTCTTCCTTTAAATCTTCCAGAGTCCTTTTTTTAATTCGAGAAACTTGCCGTTGACTCAAACCCAGTTTCTGCGCTACTTTGGTTTCGGTTAAATCCATTTCAAAAAGATAATAAATTACTTTTTTTTGAATATTTTTTAATTTTTGCACTGCCATCTGTAAGGTGATAATATCTTCAATAGGCAATCTAAAAGTTTGATAGTTTGTACTTTTGATACTACCAATTTTAGGAAAACTATCAGTTAATTCCACATTTCCATCTTTTTGGTCTAGAGAAATAGTCTTTGCAAGATTATAAATTTTAAGAATTTCTTTTATTCCTTCTTCCGCAATATTAAATTTTTTTGATATTTCGCTTAAAGAAGGATCAGTTTTATTTTCTTCTTGATAAAAGAAGATATATTCATTAATTCTTTTATTCAACTTTCTCATCCATTCTGGTATTTTTATAGCTGATTTTTTATCTCTTAGATAATGTTGTATTTCACCAGAGATAAGCCAGGAAGCATAAGTCTCAAATTTAACCTTCTTAGCAGGATTATAAAGATTATAAGCATTAATCAGACCAATATAACCTACCTGTTCTAAATCTTCCAGAGGTTCTCCTGTATATTTAAATTTAGCGGCAATTCTTTTAACCAATGGTCGGTATTTTTCAATCTGTTTATCATTTATTTTCACCGCTTTTTACACCTTTATATTATCTAATTAATCTCTTTAATTTAAGGCTAGAAAGTTGATATGTTTTTTTAAAAAGTTTATTGCTTTATCAGTATAAAAAATCTTAACCAACTATTATTTTATTAAATTAACCATATTAAAGATGGGTAAATACATCGCAATAATCATTACTCCAACTGTACCGCCAATGACTAACATCATCAAAGGTTCAATAATGGAAGTTAATCTTTCCACACTGCGATCTACTTCTTCGTCATAGAATTTAGAGACATTGATCAACATTTCTTCTAACTCTCCACTCTCTTCACCTACTAGAATCATCTGGGTAACCATAGGTGGAAATACACCGCTGGCAGCCAAAGGAGAGGAAATACTCTGACCTTCTTTTATTCTGGTTTTAGCTCCCAATACTGCCTTAGAGATAACCAGATTACCGATAGCATTAGAAGAAACGGTTAAGGCTTCAATGATAGGAACACCGCTCTTGATTAAGGTACCTAAGATACGGGAAAACCTAGAAATAGCACTTTTACGGTTAATATCCCCTATAATAGGAGCATTTAACTTAAATCGATCAAAGTTTTGTCTTCCATTAGGAGTTTTAATATAGGCATATAAGCCAAAACTTAGAGCAATGATTAAACCAAAAAATAAATACCAGAATTTTCTAAACAAAATGGTTAGGGTTACAAAAAAATTAGTAAGAGCGGGAAGCTCTCCTCCAAACTGAGCGAATATTCCTACAAATTGTGGCAGGACAAAGGTAAGCATAAAGATAGCCATCAGAACAGCTGCTCCAATGATAAAGCTAGGATAACTCATTGCGGATCTGATCTTCTGCCTTAGGGCAAATTCTTTTTCCATTAAATCTGCAATCTTATTTAAAATTTCATCCAGAACCCCTCCTACCTCACCAGCTTTTATCATACTGATATATAATTCGGAAAATACGTTGGGGTGCTTAGCCATAGCATCAGCCAAGGTTGAACCACCTTCTACGTCAGTTTTAACTGTGTTGATAATTCTGGACAAGGCTTTATTTTCTACTTGCTCAGTTAATATATTTAAAGAATTTACTAAAGTCAAACCAGCATTAACCATAGTAGCAAACTGACGGTAAAAAATAGTTAAATCCCGAAATTTGATCCGATTAAAGAGAGATATCTCAACAGATAGAAATGTACTTTTTCTTTTTTCTTGAATGGAAGAAATAAAATAATTCATTTCCCTTAGACGAGAGACTACGGCTGATTTGTTTTCTCCCTCCATTGTTCCGGTAAAAATTTTACCTGATCTATCTCTAACTTTATACACAAAAGTAGCCATTTAGTACATATTCACCTCGCTTTTCCTTAGTCTCTAGTAAAGAGTGTCGAGAGAAAATTAAAATAAATAATTTTTTAGATCAATCTGAATGATAATTTCTTGATTAATTTTACTACCATTCTAATAGTTAGTGTATTTTAATTTTACAGTTATTTTTAAATCTTTGTGTTTCTTTCTTTACTATATACTGAATATGGGTACTCAATATTATATTATTTATACTTTGATAATTTCTTTTAGAACATTGATTATTTTTGGGTCATATTTTTTCCCGGTAAAAGAGAAAAATCTTTTTAATGCTTCTTTGTCGGGTAAAGAATTTTCTACATAATTATTCTTGCTATTATTATAAAGTATATTAGTAAAATCTTCAACCACAGCTATAATCCGAGAAGCAAGAGGGATTTCTTCTCCTTTTAGCCCCTTGGGATAACCTGATCCGTCATAATTTTCGTGATGATGGAGGATAATGGGTGCTAAATCTTTGAATAAATGTATCTGTTTAAGCATATTTGCTCCAATTATAGGATGCATACTTATTTCTTTTTGAATTATAGGAGTTAGGTTTTCTCTTGGTCTTGGTTTGAAGCTAAGATCTATTTTATGGTTAGTTTTTAATTTACCAATATTATGTAAAAGTGCGGCATAATATAAGTTATTATATTCTTTCCCGACTATTCCTAATTTATTACCAACCTGGGTAGCTAATCGTGCTACTTGCATAAAATAGCCTTTGGGACCAAGAGGGTCACTCTCTATGGCTTGAATCAATATCTCCATAATATTTACAAAATAATTATTTAAATCTCTGATAATATTAGCATTTCTTAAAACGACTACAGCTTGATTAGCAAAAGAGGTTAAGGTCTGTTCATCATTTTTATCGAAAAGTTTATTCTCTTTTTTATTGACTACCTCCATTACCCCTAATATTTCTTTCTCTAATATTAAAGGCACACAAATAATTGATTTAGTTTTAAATTTTGTTTTTTCATCAAATATTTTCTTCCATCGCTTATCTTTGGATACATCATTAACTATCAGAGAAATACCATTTTCAGCAACCCATCCAGCAATTCCTTCTCCAACTTTAACTTTATAGCCTCTTATTTCCTTGCTCTTTTTACCTAAACTTGCTTGAAAAGATAATTCTCTTTTCTCTTGGTCTAACAGCAATATAGAAGCAGCTTCTCCTTCTACGATTATAGTGGCATAATTAATTATCTTGTTTAACAAAATATCTAAATCTATAGTATGGGTTAAATCAAAAGTTATTTTATTTAAGGCATCTAATTGTAATAACTTCTTTTTGAGTTCACTAAATTTGTTATCTTCAACTATATTATTTTTATCATCAATCATTTTAATTCACCTCAATTAACTTTTAGGAGGTAACTACTCTTAAAACTTCGCTTATGGTAGTAATCCCTGCACAAACTTTTTTTATACCATCCTCCTTTAAGGTACACATACCTTCTTCAAGTGCAACTTCCTTAAGTTTTTTATTGTTTACGTTCTTAGTAATCAATTCTCTTATAGTGTCAGTGATAATCATTAACTCGAAGAGGGCAATTCTACCCTTATATCCTGTGTGCTTACAATTAGAACACCCTTCACCTTGGTATAAAGTTATCTCCGAACTTCTTATCTCATAGTCATTCATTATTTCTTGTATTTCGGGAGTTACTTCTAATACTTTTTTACATTGGGGGCAGATTCTTCTTACCAATCTTTGCGCAATAATACCAATTACTGAAGAAGAGATTAGAAATGGTTCAATTCCCATATCGATTAATCTTATCACTGAACCGGGAGCATCGTTAGTATGTAGAGTACTTAGCACTAAATGCCCGGTAAGTGCTGCCTGGACTGCAATTTCGGCAGTTTCTTTATCTCTAATCTCTCCTACTAGCATAATATCAGGGTCCTGACGCAAAAAACTTCTTAAACCTGCCGCAAAAGTAAGTCCTATTTTTGGTTTAGCTTGAATCTGACTAATTCCCTTTAATCTATATTCTACTGGGTCTTCAATAGTCATAATCTTTTTTTCACTGGAATTCAATAAATTTAAAGCGGTATATAGGGTAGTAGATTTTCCACTTCCAGTAGGACCAGTAACCAGAATAATACCATTTGGCTTACTAATTAAAGAAACAAATTTGGGAAGAATATCTTTGGACAAACCTAAAGAGTCTAAGTCTAATAAAATGCTCGCTGGATCTAAGATTCTTAATACTACACTCTCTCCATTTACAGTAGGGATAGTAGAAACTCTAATATTTATATTTCTTCCCCCCACTTTAACTTGAATTCTACCATCTTGCGGTAATCTTCTTTCGGCAATATCTAAATCAGACATTATTTTTATTCTAGAAATAACAGCTAAATGTAAATTTTTGGGTAGGGTCATTACATCGATTAATATCCCATCAATGCGATAACGCACTCTAAGGCTTTCTTCTCCAAATAATTCTATATGAATATCACTGGCTTTCTCTTTAACTGCTCTCAAAATAATCAGATTAACCAGGGCAATTACTGGCGCTTCTTCGCTTTTACTTACTTCCGCAATATCACTAATTTCTTTTTCATCTTCTTTTAAAACGGTAACTTGCATATTTTCCAGTTTACCAATTACCTGATCCCATTCTTCCGTAATTCCATATACTTCATCTAAAGCTCGATTAATATCTTCACCAAAAGCTAATACCGAATCAATATCATATCCTAATCTAATTTTTAATTCATCATGCGCAAAAACATCTAAAGGGTTTGCCATAGCTACCAGTAATCTGTCTCTCTCTTTATCAATAGCAATAAGCTGATGTCTTCTAGACATCTCTTCAGGAATTAAGACTACTATGGTAGGATCAATATTTATTTCATTTAAATTTACGTATTTTACCCCAATTTCATCAGCTAAAGCAAGCATCATTTCGTCTTTTTTAAGTATACCCAAATCAATAATTACCTTTTGTAATTCATTACCACTATTTTTTTGAATTTTAATAATTCTATCTAATTGCTCATCATTGATTAAATTTCTCTTATATAAGATATCTAACAGGAAATTGCCCGTGATACTTTTACTTATGTTTTTTTTCATTCTTCCTCTCCTAATGAATGCAAAGTGCAATATTTTATCTCATTTTTAAAACTAATCCGATAAAAATAGCCAGTGAAGTATTAATAATTCTTTTTAAATTATATACCTTTTCTATCTTTTCTGCACTTATTTGGTAATAAATAAAGTTAGCTATTATAAAACCTATAAAAATAATGGCTATATATTTATCATCTAAATATTGAGTTGAGATAGTTAATAATAAACGATAAGATTTATCGATGGTCTGATTTTCTGGTATTTTAATCTTTATTTTTTTGGGTACTAATGATGTAAGAGATTTATCTGTAATATCTTCTTTTTCTTTAATATGCAAAAGTAAAATAGGAATAAAAAATACTGAAATAATATATCCGCTTAAATTGATAATAAATATATCATTATTATAAAATTCTATTAAATAATTTAAAAAAGTACTATTAAAGTTATAATTTAAAAAATAATTTTTATTAAAAATAATACTCAGGATAAAAATTATTCCCAGATGCAAGATTTGATCAAATAAAAAAATTCCTATTGTCAGATTATTATCTTTTTTTGAATGTTCTAATTTTACTTTATCAATAATAGTATGGGAAATAAAAATAATCATAAGAAGCAAAATATAGGAAAATTCTTCTAAATAGGGAAAGGTTAAGAGAACAGAAAAGATTAATACTATCAGACTATGCAGTAAAACTCCCCATTCAGTATTCATTTTTATATTGAATATTTGCTTGGTTTGTAAAGGAAAATCAGCAATTATATGCGCCAATAACAATCTATAAAATAGTGACATTTGGCAAATTCTCCAAATTCAACAATTCTATGGCTTTCTATATTGTTACTTATAGTAAGGGAAGTTTAGTAATATAAACATATTTAGTTAAATCCACTGGTAATTGGGAATAAATTTTTATTAATTTGATATTAATCTATTACAGCTAGGTTAGAAAATAAATTTAGAATTTTAATAAAATATTATTTTGTTTACTCCTCCCTTCCCTAACTAACTGGTTTACAAATTATCTGTGTACTTCTAAAGTAAGGTGTGAAGTGTATATTTTTAAAAATTGTTAATGTGATTAACCTAAAATTCATTTAGGCCAGTCACCGTTTTCCAGATTAATTAAATTTCTTTTCAACCAGTAAGAAAGAATAATTCTTTCAAAATTACGCTTAAAAAATGTTCCTATCGAATCTCTATTGATGATAGGTTTAACTAAAATAGTGGTAAGTTTTAACCTGTTTCCTCCCCAGATATCGGTAAAAATCTGATCACCGATTACTACGGTCTCTTTTTTTTCTGTTTTTAATATTTTTAGACCATTTAAAAAAGGTGTATTACAAGGTTTAAAAAATTTTGAATAGTAAGGAATATTCAAAAATTTGGCAAATTTCTCGACTCTTTTTGATTTGGTATTAGAAACTATGCAAAGCTTAAATTCTAATTTTTTCGCTTCATTAACCCAATTAATAACCTTCTGGTCTATTTTATTACCTCCCCAAGCCACCAAAGTATTATCTAAATCAATAATAATGCCTTTTATTCTCTGCTTTTCTTTTAACTTTTTTAAATCTATATTATAAATTGAATTGACATAAACCTTCGGTTTGAATATTTCAAACAATTCTTTATCCTCTTTTTAGATTTTTATAAATAGTAGCTTGTTTTTAGAAAACGTTTTCTAATCTCCTAATAAATAGATTATATTATTTTTGAAAAATTACTTCTCACTTTTTTAGTTCGCTATGGCCTTATAAAAATAAAGGGATGCAGTATTATTAAATTATTGCACCATTAAATTTGTAAGGAATTTTGACTATTAGTAAAAGATCATTTGCTGACTTCTAATGATTAGGTGCTAAAACTAGGCGATAGATTTTATTTTGCTTACAATTATATCAATAGCAACGTCATTTAATCCACCCTGAGGTATAATAATATCTGCATAGCGTTTAGAGGGTTCTACAAATTGTAAAAACATTGGCTTTACTATATTTAAATATTGGTTAATTACAGATTCCATAGTTCGCCCTCTTTCTTTGGTGTCTCTTAATAATCTCCGAATAAACCGTTCGTCCTCATCTGCATCTACAAAAATTTTTATATCAAGAAGTTCCCTAATTCTCTCTTCTTCCAGAACCATTATACCTTCCAGGATAATAATATCCTTTGGGATTACCTTCTCTACTTCCTTTTTTCTTGTATAATCAGTAAAAGAATAGATGGGTTTTTCAATCTCTTCTTTTTTAATTAGTTTTTTTAGATGGGCTATTAGTAGGTCATTATCAAAAGCAGAAGGATGATCAAAATTAACTTTCTTTCTTTCTTCCAGAGGAATATGGCTTAAATCTTTATAATAAGCATCTTGTTCTAAAACTAAAACATTCTTTCCTTTCAAACTTTCATATATTCGATAAGCAACAGTAGTCTTTCCTGAACCAGTTCCCCCGGCAATTCCAATTATTAATGTTTTCATATTCCCTCCTATGTAAAAAAAAGTGCCTGGCACTTTTTTTTACATCTTGTTTTTGAGATGATCTTCGTAGGTCCTGGAAAAGATATGTTTTCCATCTGGACCTAAGGTGAAAAAGAGCCATTCAGTTTCAGCCGGCTCCAAAGCTGCCTTAATGGACTCCAAACCCGGGTTACAAATAGGACCAGGAGGAAGACCATAATATAAATAGGTGTTATAGGGTGAATCAATATTTAAATCTGTATCACTTAACTTTTCTTTTGGATGACCTAAAATATATTGAATGGTAGCACAAGATTGCAATTTCATATTAATCTTTAAACGATTATAAAATACAGAAGCTATGATCTTTTTTTCTTCATCATATTTGGCTTCTCTTTCAATCAGTGATGCCATAGTAATAACCTCTTCCCAGGACAGCTTATTTGGTCTACTTTTTTGCTGAAGGTCTTCAGTTCTTTGTTGAAAATTTTCTTGCATCAATCTATACATTTTTTCAGCTCCGTATCCTTTAGGAACTTCATAAGTATCTGGAAAAAGGTACCCTTCTCCCATATTTTTATTCTCCCTTACCAACTTTAAGAAAGATTCCTTTGAAGCAATCTCTTTATTTTCCAATAAATCCGCGATTTGTACACAGGTATAACCTTCGGGGATAGTTATTCGATAAACTATTATCTCTCCTTTGATCATTTTCTCTAAAATCTGGCGTAGATTCATTGCGGGACTAAGATGGTATTCACCATATCTTAATTTATCTTCTAATTTAGATAATCTCAAGAATAGGGGCAAAAAATAAATATTTTTTCGGATAATCTGATTATCTTCTAATATTTTCACAATTTGCCTGGCATTAGCTCCAGGAGGAATAATAATAATCTTTTGTAAAAAAGAATTTTCTTCCGCAGGAAAGTAAAAAGCAGTAAGCATCAAGATAGTCAGCAATAATATTACTGAAAATAAAAAGAATAGCTTTCTAAAAAAATTCATCTTCCTTTACCTGTTATTCATCATTCTTCTATCTAAATAGGATTGTAGGATAATTACTGCTGACATTTTATCAATTACCTTTTTTCTTTTTTTTCGGCTTCTATCCATTTCAATCAAAAGTCTTTCTGCTTTAGCTGTACTTAATCTTTCATCTTCCAATTCTACCTGAATATCACAAATATTTTTTAGATTATGAGCAAAAGAAAGCACCTTTTCAGCCTGTTTACCCAAAGTTCCATTCATATTACGGGGTAAACCTAAGACTATCTTTTCTACTCCATAGTGATTGACTATATCTTTTATTTTTTCTAAATCATCTTTTTCCACAGTACAAAGAACAGTAGGTAGACCCTGGGCAGTTATACCTAATTCATCACTTATAGCCAGACCAATCCTTTTTTCTCCTAAATCTATTCCCAATATTCTCAATCTTTAATTCTCCGCAAGCTCTTTTTAAAATTTTTAGAAAGGAAATATAACTAAAAAATATTTTAATTATTTATTTAAAATATGCATATACCTTTTCTAAAACCTGGTTTAATCTTTCAATCTTTGTCCCACCAGCTTGTGCCATTGATTTTTTCCCTCCACCTTTTCCACCAATTAGAGGAGCAAGATAATTAATGATCTTTACAGCATCAAAACCTTTTTCCACTAAATCATTAGTAACCATTACCAGGAGAATAACTTTATTTTGATTTATTACTGTACCCAGCAGGATTACACCTGATTCAATCTTATCTCTTATTAGATCACCCCAGTAACGTAATTCTTCATTATCTGTAGCTTCTATACGTGCGGATACTATCTTTATTCCTTGAATAACCTGGCTCCTTTTTAATATCTCATTGAGTTCATAAACAGCTAATCTATTTTTATTTACTTTTATCTCTCTTTTTAGATTATTTATTTCCTCTAAAATTTGGTTCAAACGATGATTAATATCTGCGGGTAGAACATCTAATTTCTGGGCAGCTTGAGATAAAATTTCATCTCTTTCTTGGATATATTTTAAAGCCTCCTCTCCAGTTACCGCTTCAATTCTTCGTATATTACTTCCAATCCCCTGCTCATTTAATATTTTAAATAATCCTATAGAAGAGGTCTTATCTAAGTGTGTACCACCACATAATTCTAAACTATAATCTCCAATCTTTATTACTCTGACTTTATCTCCATATTTTTCGTCAAAAAGGGCTATCGCTCCCAGTTTTTGTGCCTGTTCAAGGCTGGTGATAATCTTCTCAACCGGTAAATCTTCAAATATCTTTTCATTAACTCTTCCCTCTATCCTTTTTAATTCTTCTTTCTGTAAATAAGTAAAGTGGGTAAAATCAAATCTGAAATGTTTCTCGGTAACCAGAGAACCTGCTTGTCTAACATGTGGACCTAGAACCTCCCTTAAAGCCTGATGTAAAAGATGAGTAGAGGTATGATTTCTAGCAATAGCCATTCTTCTTTTTTTATCTACTTGAGCAATTACCGTTTCCTTTGTCCTTATCTCACCTTCTTCTACAATGCCATAATGAATTATTAAGTTCTCCAGAGGACTCTGGGTGTCAGTAACTTTAAATTTGAAACCTTTTCTATTCAAAGAAACTATTTCCCCTTGATCGCCAATCTGTCCACCTTTCTCGGCATAAAAAGGAGTTTTATCTAATACAATTTCACATTTCTCCCCATCTGAAGCTAATTCCACCCTTTGGCCTTCTTTAATAATGGCCAAAACTTGAGCATTAGTTTTATCAGAGTCATATCCGATAAATATTGTCTCTCCTTTTTCCTTCTGGATACTTCTAAATATTTCTTTATTTTTCTTATCGTTTTCCAAGTCTATTTTCGAGACAGACCATATTTTTCTTGATTTTTCTTTCTGCAGTTCCATCGCTTTTTCAAATTCTAATTCATTAACTGTAAACCCATCTTCTTGAAGTAATTCCTTGGTTAATTCAATGGGAAATCCGTAAGTATCATACAGTTTGAAGGCTTCTTCCCCACTTAAAATTAATTTATTTTCCTTCTTCAAGGAGGCTTTCATTGTCTCTAAAATCTGTATCCCAATATTCAAGGTTTCTTGAAACTTTTTTTCTTCACTTAAAATAATCTGACAGATTTGATTTTCAGAGGTGGTTAGTTCAGGATAAACATCCTGCATCATATCAATAACCACTGGAGCTATTTCAAAAAGAAATGGGCGGTCAAAATTTAAGCTCCTTCCATAGCGGAAAGCTCTTCTTAATAACATTCGTAATACATAACCCCTACCTTCATTGGAAGGCATAATTCCATCAGCAATCATAAAGACCAATGCCCTCATATGGTCAGCAATTACCTTTAAAGCTAAATCTATTTTATGATTCTGTTGATACTTTACTCCTGCATTTTGAGCTACAAAATTGATTATAGGCAAAAAAAGGTCAGTTTCAAAATCAGTATGAGCCCCCTGCAGGACAGAAGCGATCCTCTCTAATCCTAAACCAGTGTCAATATTCTTTTTAGGTAAAGGAGTAAGTGATCCATCTTCATTACGATTATATTGCATAAAAACCAGGTTCCATAGTTCAAGGTATCTATCGCCATCTACGCCAACGCCTCCCCCCGTGTTAGAAGCTCTTTCAGTACCTAAATCAATATATATTTCAGAACAGGGTCCGCAAGGCCCGGTGGGCCCTACTTTCCAGAGATTATCTTCTTCTCCCAAACGAATAATCTTATGATCCGGAATTCCAATCAGATTGTACCAAATTTCGTATGCCTCTTCATCATCTTTATAGATAGAAACCCATAATTTTTCTTTGGGAAATCCGATAACCTCAGTAAATAATTCCCAACTCCACTGAATTGCTTCTTTCTTAAAATAATCTCCAAAAGAAAAATTACCCAACATTTCAAAAAAAGTATGATGGCGGGCAGTTCTACCTACATTTTCAATATCATTGGTACGCACACATTTTTGACAGGTAGTTGCTCTTTTCATTGCCGATTTTACCTGCCCTAAAAAGATAGGCTTAAAGGGGACCATACCAGCAATGGTAAGTAAAATAGTAGGATCTGCTGGGATTAGGGAAGCACTGGGAACTATTTTATGTCCTTTACTTTCAAAAAACTTTAAAAAAAGCGTTCTTATTTCTTTACTACTCATATATTTCATCGTCTATCTACTCCTTGCTCAATGAATTGGGTAACCATTTTTAAATTATTTTTTATAGTTATATTAATAAAATACATAATTAATATATTATTAATTTTTTATGGTTATTAATAGTTATTAATAGTATAATTTTAACCTGCTACTCTTAGAACTTCTTCTATAGTAGTAATCCCTTGAAGAGCTTTCTCTAAACCACTTTCCCTCAAGGTTTTCATCCCTTTTTTAATGGATTCTTCCTTGATTATGTCACTGGAAGTTTTGGATAGAATTAGTGAGCGTATCCTCTCATCTAGCTCCAGGATTTCATAGATAGAAGTTCTACCATAATAACCAGTATCTTTACATAAGGGACAACCTGCTCCTCTATATAGCTTTACCTGGTTATTCTGATCCAAATCTAATTCTTTTAATATCTCTGGAGGAGGAGGATATTCTTCTTTGCATTTTTCACAAATCACTCTCACCAATCTTTGGGCTAATACCCCAATTACTGAGGAAGAAATGAGGAAAGGTTCAATGCGCATATCTACCAACCTGGTTAATGCACTGGCTGCATCATTGGTATGTAAAGTACTTAAAACCAGGTGCCCCGTTAAGGCTGCCTGAATAGCTATCTCAGCAGTTTCTCGATCTCTTATCTCTCCAACCATAACAATATCTGGATCCTGTCTTAAAATTGATCTTAAGGCATTAGCAAAGTTTAAATTTATCTTCGGTAGAATTTGAATCTGATTAATACGGTTCAGCTTATATTCAACTGGATCTTCAATGGTAATGATATTTTTCTGTTTATAGTCCATTCTGTTTAAAGCCGCATATAAGGTTGTAGTTTTGCCACTTCCAGTAGGCCCAGTAATTAAAATAATCCCATAAGATTTGTTAATCATATTTTTAAATTGATTAAGTTGAGGAGTGGAAAAACCAAGTTGTTCTAACTCGATTAAACCTTTACTTTTATCCAGTAATCGTAATACTGTTTTTTCACCATAAATGGTGGGGATAGTAGAAACTCTAATATCCACCTCTTTACTACCAAATTGAACCTGGAAACCACCATCCTGGGGAAGCCGCCTTTCTGCAATATCCATCTTGGATAATATCTTTATTCGAGAAACAATAGCGGATTTTACTTTGAAAGGTAAATTTCTGATATCATGTAAGATTCCATCAATACGAAATCTTACCAGTATCCCTTTTTCATTAGGTTCAAGATGGATATCACTAGCCCGGTCTTTTACCCCTTGCACAATTAACATATTTACTAATTGAATTACCGGTGCTTCTCTACTGATAGCTTCTAATTCTCGGAGGTCTTCTTCCCTCTCTTCCTCTTTAAGGATTACCTCGGTATCTAACTTATTAAGAATATCATCATATTCTCCTAATTTATAATAACTATTAATGGTATTAATGATATCCTCTTCATCAGATAATACACATTTGACTTTATTTTTCTTAGTAATGCCTTTTACAAAATCAATGGCATGCACATCAAAGGGATTGGCCATAGCGATTACTAATTCATCTTTATCTACGCTGAGTGGAATTAATTTAAATTGTAGGGCAATTTTCTCTGGAATAACAGAAATTATTTCCGGATCTATGACCAGTTTGGTTAGATCTACATACTCAGTTTCGTAGATATGCTGCAAGACTTGATAAAGCTCTTCCTTAGTTAAAGCTCCCATCTCAATTAAAATCTCCCCTATCTTTTTATTATTTCCTTTTTGTTGAGATTTGAGAGCTTTTTCTAATTGTTGAGTGGTAATAATTCCTTGGCCAACCAATATTTCTCCCAATTTTTTATTGGAATATTCTTTTCTTATTCTTTCCATAATCATCACCAAGACAATATTAGATTTTATTATATACCTTTTTTATCAAGCTTTTTTGTTCCAAATCAAAAATTTAAAAATCTGGGTAAATACCAAGCAGCTAACCTTATCTTTTTTTATTCATCTTATTTTTAAATAAGTCTCCAAATAAATCTTTTAATAATATCTTATCTTCGCTCTGTTTACGGTTATATTCCTTTAAAAATTGTCTTTCTTCTTCCTTTTCTGCCTTTCTTATACTTAAACTAATCTTTTTCTTTTTGTTATCCAGTTTAGTTACTAGAGTTAATACCTCTTCTCCCTCAGATAGAACATGAGCAGGATTATCAATTTTCTGAGGTGAAATTTCGGATAAGGGGACTAAACCATCTACCCCTTCTTCTAGATTAATAAAAGCTCCAAAATCGGTAATTTTAAGCACTCTTCCTTCAATCAAGGTGCCCACTGGATATTTCTTTTTAACTTCTTCCCAAGGATCGGGGAGTAATCTTTTTTTGCTTAAAGTAATTTGAAGTTTTTCTTGATCTATATTCAAAATTTTAAATTCATATTCCTTATCTTTTTTTAATCTCTCGTTGGGATGTTTAACTCTTTTCCAATCAATTTCAGAGAGAGGAATAAAGCCCTCAATATGGTCCTCTAATTGAACAAAAGCACCAAAATCTTTAATTTTAGTGACCTTCCCTTTTACCACAGCGTCCTTTTTATATCTTTTTTTAATATTATCCCAAGGGTTGGGGAGGGTTCTCTTTCTGCTTAAAAAGACTAAATGAGATTCCTTATCGATATTAATCACCTTTAAAGAAAGAACCATATATTTTTTCAAAATATTTGAAGGTTTTTCGATATATTGCCAGTCTATTTCAGATAAATGTATTACCCCATTCACTCCTGCTTCTAGTTTTACATTAGCACCATAGGAAGTAACCTGGGTAATTTTACCTTCTACCACTGCTCCAACAGGATATTTCTTTTCAATATCTTCCCAGGGGTCGGGCAACATTTGCTTTAAACCTAAGGCTATTTTTTTCTTTTCAGGATCTATTTCTAAAATTTTTAATTTCAATAATTCTCCTTCTTTAATTATATCAGCAGGGTTTTTAACATAGGTCCAGGCCATTTCAGAAACATGTAATAAACCATTAAGACCTTCTTCAATTTCAATAAAGGCACCATAATCCTTAATGGAGATGACTCTTCCTTCGACTTCATTACCTACTGCGTATCTTTCTAAGACATTTTCCCAGGGATCGGGAGTGATCTGTTTTATACTCAAAGCAATTTTATTCTTCTCTTTATCAAAATCTATAACCTTTACTCTAATCTGGTCGCCTAATCTCAATAATTTAGTTGGATCTTTCATTTCTCTGCGAGTAATTTCTGAGATATGTAATAATCCTTCAATACCTCCAATATCTACAAAAGCACCAAAATTAGTAATATTTTTCACGGTTCCTTCTAATATCTGCCCAACTTGTAAATTATTGAGAGTCTTTTTAAGTAAAGCTTGACGTTCTTTCTCTACTATTTTGCGATGAGATAAAATAATTTTATCTTTATTTTTATCTAAATCTATAATTACAAAATCCAATTTTTTACCTATGTATTTATCTAAATCTTTTTCCTGAATTATATTTGCTTCAATCTGACTACGGGGTACAAATGCTTTTAAACCCAGGTTTACGATTAAACCATCGGAATTCTTATCAATGACTTCTACATTAATCTTTTCTTTTTTTCGGTATAGATCAGTTAATTTTCCCCAGAGTTGTACATATTTTGCCCTTTCCTTAGAAAGAATAATCTGTCCGTTCTTTTCATCCATACTATTTATATATACATAAACTTCATCTCCCACCTCTAAGGCATGGGTAATAAGTTTATTTTCTCGGGAAAAAAGAGATTCTTCATTCTTAGGAAGGAATCCTTCCATCTTAAAATTTAAATCCAAAAAATAGCCATCTTCATTCGCCTTTACGATCTTTCCTTTTACTATGTCTCCTCTTTTAAATTGTTTCATTTGATCTAAAGATTCCTTAAACATTTCCTTAACTTCTTCTTGCTGGTTTATTTTTTCTTCTTTTTTTACTTCAGATTTGTTTTGGTGCTCCATAGTTTTTTACTTCCTTCCCTTTCAAGTATGGTTATATTTTATTATTATATCATATTATAATTTATATTTAATACCATATTCTTAAAAATATATTCTATAATTCATTTCTTTCTTCAAAGTAAGCTCACAAATTTTATTTAATTTATCAATGTTGCTTTAAGCAGTCTATAATTCTTTTTTCAGTAATTATTTTATGTACTGGAATATCATTTTCTAAAGCAGGTATATGGTCTACTATCTGTATTTCAAAGGATAAAGCAATAAGGTGGGTGGAAGGATTTATTTTTTTTAAAAAATTATCATAATATCCTTTACCTCTCCCAATCCGATTACCTCTCATATCAAAAGCAACTCCTGGTAAAATAATAAGTTCTAATTCTTCTGGAGGAGATAAACGAAGATATTCCTGTTTGGGTTCCCTTATGCCCATACTTCCTCTAGTTAATTCCTGATCATAATTAAGAATTCGGGAAGGTAATAAGTTTACAGAATCTTTAGCAATAATAGGGACAAAAACCTTTTTCTTCTCTTTTATTGAGGCTTTGATTATCTCTTCGGTTTGAACTTCACTTTTTGTGGATACATAAAACATAATTTTAGAAGATTTAATATACTCGGAAGAATGAAATAAATGATTAAATATTTGTTGGCTCTTTTCTTTTATTTCATTAGGAGTAAGACTTAATCTTTTTTGTAAAATGGTGGTGCGTATCTCTTCTTTATTCATAATTAAATTTTTTTATATTTATTAGTTGGTGGGTATTTTCCTTTAAATTCTAATCAAAATAATATTTAATGTTTATATAATATAGCATATATATCGTTTTTGTCAAAATTATCCTGCTTAAAATGAAAAAATAAAACCCCGCTATGCCGTGTGCTTTAGGTTTTGATACCTGTCCTCAAACAGGTGGGTATCTACCTAAATGCTTGATGTTTCCGTGTTAACTTAAGCAGTTAACATTTGGTATTTACCAACCTCGCCAGAGGGGTAATGCACCTTAGGCCTACATTCCACATTTAGAGATCGATTCCCTATTTAAAATTTGTTGGCTCAAAACTTCATTAGACATCACGAACATAGCAGGGTAGCTTTATTTTGATCTGCTCTAATATTAGCATATTTTTATTCTTTTTTCAATAATCCTGGCTATTACACTTGCTCATGAAAAGTAAAAATCATATTATTTAAAAATTATGATAATTTACAATTCCATCTTAATATGTAATTCTTTTAATTGTTCAGGTTCAACCTCAGAAGGTGCATCAGTTAAAAGGCAGGTAGCTTTTTGAGTTTTGGGAAAAGCAATTACTTCCCTTATAGAGTTTGACCCACTCAGTAGCATAGCTAATCTATCTAGACCAAAAGCTATACCTCCATGGGGAGGAGCACCATACTGAAGAGCCTGTAATAAAAATCCAAATTTTTGTTTTGCTCTCTGAGCATCTATGCCTAATAGATTAAAAACCTTAGCTTGAATTTCTGATTGGTGAATTCTAATACTACCTCCCCCTACTTCGTTACCATTCCACACCAGGTCATAAGCCTTAGAACGAACTTTCCAGGGATAACTTTCTAAAAAATTTAGATCTTCATCTAAGGGCGCGGTAAAAGGATGATGCACTGATTCATATCTTTTTTCTTCAGAATTAAACACCAAAAGAGGAAAATTGACTACCCAGAGAAAGCAATTCTTTGATTCATTTTTTTTAATTAATTCAAAATCATTAGCTAATTTAATTCTTAAATTACCCAATGCAGGGTAAAATATTTCGCTTGGTTCAGCCAGTAGTAAAAGATTATCACCGCTTTGTGCTTTGGTTTTATCCTTTATCCTTTCTAATTCTTCTATCGACAAAAACTTAGCTAATGATGATTGAATCTCCTGTTCATCTTTAAATTTAATGAAGTAGATTCTTTTTGCGCCATAATTATTTATCCATAAATTCAAGTTATCCTGCATTTTACGGGAAAAGGTTCTGTTTTCTTCTAATTTAATTGCTCCAATTTTTCCTTTATTTTTTGATATTTCTTGAAAAACAGGGAAAGAACTGTTAGATAATATTTCAGTTAAATCAAAGATTTCCATACCATATCTTAAATCTGGTTTATCTGAACCATATTTAGAGATAGCTTCTTGATAATCCATTTTTAAAAAAGGAGTATCAATTCTAATTTCAAATAATTTATCAAATAAATATGCCATCATCTGTTCAACCAGATTAAATATATCTTCTCGATCGATAAAGGACATTTCAATATCTAATTGAGTAAATTCTGGTGCACGATCAGCCCTTAAATCTTCGTCCCTAAAACACCTTACTATCTGAAAATACTTCTCAAAACCAGAAATCATTAGTAATTGTTTAAATAATTGTGGTGACTGTGGAAGAGCATAAAATTTACCAGGGTTTACCCGACTGGGAACAATATAATCTCGTGCTCCTTCGGGAGTACTTTTAGTTAAAAAGGGAGTTTCTATTTCCAGAAATCCTTTACTATCCCAGAATTTTCTTATTTCCAGACAAAGCTGATGACGTAAGCGAATATTTCTTTGCATCCTCGGCCTTCTTAAATCCAGATATCGATATTTAAAACGTAAATTATCGCTAATAGTAATTTTATCATCAATCTGAAAAGGTAAAATTGAAGAAGGATTTAATATTTTTAATTCTTCTACTTTTACTTCTATCGCTCCGGTGGATAAATTGGGATTTTCAGTACCTTTTAAGCGTGATTTTACTATACCTTTTACTGCGATAACATATTCATCTTTAATTTGACGGGCTTTTTGATATGCCTCTAAAGCTTCTGAAGGATTAAAAACTAGCTGAATAATACCTTCTCTATCACGTAAATTTATAAAAATTAATCCCCCATGATCTCTAACGCTCTGTACCCATCCCATAAGGATTATCTCTTTACCAATATCATTTTTGTTTAGCTCTCCACAAGAATGAGTTTTTCTCCACTTACCTAAAGTTCCAATACTTTGTTCTGAATTCTTCATCATTTTTTTTACTCCTTGTCTGATCACTTTAGTTATGTAATATAAATATTTTTCTTTAATGTAAATTATTAATTAAGGGTAAATTTTATTTAGCATTCTAGGAAAAGGAATTGTTTCGCGGACATGATTTAAACCACAAATCCAGGCCACAGTTCTTTCGATCCCCAGACCAAAGCCGGAATGGGGTACAGAACCATATTTTCTTAAATCTAAATACCACTCATAATCTTTGCGTGGAAGATTATGTTCTTCTATTTTTTGTAGTAATAAGTTATAATCATCAATTCTTTGCCCCCCACCGATGATTTCTCCATATCCTTCTGGAGCTATTAAATCAGCACATAATACTACTTCTGGTCGCTGTGGATCTGGTTTCATATAGAAAGCTTTACATTTTGTGGGATAATGATGAATAAACACTGGCTTATCAAAACTTTGAGAAATAACAGTTTCTTCATCTCCTCCAAAATCATCTCCCCATTCAATCTGCATTCCTTTTTCTTTTAACATATTTATAGCCTGATCATAGGCTAAACGAGGAAAGGGAATTTGTATTTTTTCCAATTTGGAGATATCTCTCTCTAATACAATTAATTCTGCCCGTTTATTTTTTAGCACTTGCTTTACAATATAAGTGATTAATCGTTCTTGTATCTGATTATTTTCCTCTAGTTCAACAAAAGCTGCCTCAGGTTCTACCATCCAGAATTCCATTAAATGTCGACGTGTTTTTGATTTTTCTGCTCTAAAAGTAGGACCAAAACAGTATACTTTCCCAAAAGCCATTGCGGAAGCTTCATTGTATAATTGACCACTTTGAGTCAAATATGCTTTATCTTCAAAATAATTGGTCTCAAATAAAGTAGTGGTTCCTTCACAGGCAGCAGGAGTTAGAATTGGTGCATCTACCAAGATAAAACCTTCTTGATCTAAAAAATTACGAATAGCTTTAATTATCTCTGCCCGAATGCGTAAAACAGCATTCTGTCTAGTTGATCTTAACCAAAGATGTCGAAAATCCATTAGAAATCCAACCCCATGTTCTTTTAAAGAAATGGGGTAATCTTTCTGGGCATTATGGATTACTTGTAAATCTTTTAAAAGTATTTCATAACCTAGGGGTGCTCTTTTTTCTTTTTTTACCCGTCCTGCTATTCTTATAGCAGATTCATATTCTATCTCTCCTATCTTTTCAAATAGTTCTTTTTCTACCTCACTTTTAATGATAGTAACCTGAATATAGCCAGAACCATCTCGGATAATTAAAAATTTTATACTGCCACTGGACCTTTTATTGTAAAGCCAACCTTTTATTTCTACCTCTTGATCTGCATAATTACTAATTTCCGATATACGGATGGTTTGCATTAATTACCACTCCTTTTGTTACTTTATTTATTCAAAAATTTCTATGGATTGAAAATTTTAGAATTTATTAAAAACTGTTTTAAGTTCATTAATTATTTTTTCGATTTCTACCTCTTTTTGTTCTTTGGTTTGCATATTTCTTAAGAGTATTCTATCTCTAGATAATTCTTCTTCTCCCAGTATAATAGTGTATCTAGCCTTTAATTTATCCGCCAATCTCATTTGGCCCTTCAAGCTACGAAAGGAATAATCCATCTCGGCAGATATACCTGCCATTCTTATCTTCTGGAGTAATTCAAAAGCAAATAACTCTTTTTCTTGATTAATTTTAGCTACAAAGACTTCAATCCCTGAATCTTTTGGCCATTCAATCTTTTGCTGTTGCATAGCTAGAATAGTTCTTTCTATTCCAGCGGCAAAACCTACTGCTGGAGTTGGTTTTCCACCAAACTCTTCTACTAGATAGTCATATCTGCCTCCACCACTGACAGCATTCTGGGCTCCAAGCTCTTTACAGATTATTTCAAAGGCAGTCTTAGTATAATAATCAAAACCTCTAACTAATCTAGGATCTAAACGGTATTCTATATTTAATACCTTCAGATATTTTTGCACCTCTTGAAAATGTTCCTGACATTCCTCACATAGATATTGGGTAAGGGCCGGAACTTTTTTAATAATACTCTGGCAGCTAACATTTTTACAATCTAATATTCTTAAAGGATTTTTATAATATCTTTTTTTACAATCCGTACAGAGGTTATCTATCTCTTGATGAATAGAGCTTTTTAATTCTCGAAGATAAAGGGCACGACATTTTTTACACCCTACACTATTGAGTAAAACTTCTAAATTTTTTAAACCTAATTTACGAAATATTTCCAGACAGAGTAAAATAATTTCCGCATCGACTTGTGCCGAAGAAGTTCCAATTATCTCAGCACCGTATTGGTGAAATTGCCTAAACCTACCTGCTTGAGGTTTTTCGCTACGGAACATTGGTCCAAGATAGAATAGCTTGGTTACTGGAAATAAACGATCCATTCGTTGCTCAAGATACGCCCTTACTACCGGAGCAGTACCTTCCGGTCTTAAGGTAAGGCTTCTTTCTTTCCGATCTAAAAAGGTAAACATTTCTTTAGTAACAATATCGGTTGATTCTCCAATTCCTCTTGCAAATAACTCAGTATATTCAAAAATAGGAGTTCTTATTTCCCTATATCCGAATCTATTAGCTACTTCCTTAATAATCTTTTCCACATAATTCCATTTTTCTATGTCTTCTGGTAAAATATCTTGTGTCCCCTTCGGAATTCTAATGATCATATCTTCTCCCCCTTGTAGTATATTTTTAGTAGTTATAATTATAATGTTCTTTTTCAAATACTTTTTTATCAATTGCTTTTCTTAAGGCATCTTCTCGACTAATCTTTCCCTCCATTAACAAGTCTTTCAAGGATTGATCCAGGCTTTGCATACCATCTTTTTTACTAATTTGAATAATTGATTGAATCTGATAGGTCTTATTTTCTCTAATCAAGTTTTTTATAGCTGGAGTAGCAAACATTATCTCCAAGGCTGGGGCTCTTCCTTTTTCATCTAGAGTAGGCAAAAGGGTTTGAGCTACTACACCTAATAAAGCACCAGCTAATTGCATTCTTACTTGATTCTGTTGATGAGGAGGAAATACGTCAATTATTCTATCGATAGTATCTGATACACTGATAGTATGTAAAGTAGAAAATACTAAATGACCAGTTTCAGCAGCAGTAAGAGCCATAGAAATAGTTTCAAGATCCCTCATCTCTCCTACCAGTATTACATCAGGGTCCTCTCTTAATGCACTACGTAAAGCATCAGAAAAGCTTTTAGTATGAGCCCCTATTTCTCTTTGAGTAATTAAACAGTTTTTATGTTGATGAATAAATTCAATAGGGTCTTCAATGGTAATAATATTATCATAACGTTGAGTATTAATTATATCTATTAAGGTGGCTAGGGTGGTAGATTTTCCACTTCCCGTAGGTCCAGTGATTAAAACAAATCCTTTATCTTTTTCACAAAAATTAGCTAGAACAGAAGGTAATCCTAATTCAGATAGAGATTTAATCTTTTCCGGAATTAATCGAAAAGCTCCTCCTTCTCCTCTCCGGTGCTTAAATAAATTTACTCGAAAACGGGCAACACTCTCTAATTCATATGACAAATCTAATTCCCCATTAGTTTCGAAATCTTTTTTTTGATTTTCATCCAAAATACTATAAATTAAACGGTGCACCTCTTCTTTAGTTAATTCGGGGAACTTCAATTTATTTAGTTTTCCATTAATTCTTATTACTGGGGGTATACCAACATTAAGATGTAAATCAGAAGCATCATTTTCTTTGGCAAGAGTTAATAAATCATTTAAAATCATACATTAATCACCTTTCTCTAAAAACTTGGTTAAATTTCTCCTCATTTAAAGAGTAAATCTAAGGACTCATTAATATTTTTATAAGAAGCCAATACAATCCTTATCTTTTTACCGAAAATCTGTTGGATGACCATCTTGGCTTCCTCATCGGTGGGATCAGCCATAGCTATAGTAATTTCGTTATCTAACTTAATTAAAGGTAAAAAATTAAATTTTCTCATCGTATATTCTGGTACTTTCCTGGACAATTCATGATCAATACTCTCTAAATTAATATGCATATAAGGAAGATCTAACTGTCTTCCTAAAGTCCAGTTTATTTCATCCTGGCTCACCCATCCTTTTTCCATTAAAATTTCTCCTATTCTTTTTTCGGTACTCTTTTGAATGTCTAGAGCTGCTTTTAACTGTTGGGGTGTGATTATTTTATAATTAATTAAAATCTCGCCTAATTTTGGTACCTCTTTGTTGATCTTTTCTATTTTTTCCATCCGATGATATCCTCCTGTTATCAAAGTATTTTATCGATAGATATATCCACAAATGACATTTTTATATCTTTAACAAAAAACCCTGATAATGCTTTTTAGCATTATCAGGGACGAGTTTATCTCGCGGTGCCACCCTGTTTGAAGGATATTTTTATCCTTCCACTCCATAGCTTTTTAACAGAAGCCAATCGAATAAGTTTACTTTTTTAGAAAACAATATAGTTCAACTTATTTTTTCTTCAGGGGTCATTGGAAGATTTTTCCAGCAAGTAAAATCTTCTACTTTCCTGATTTTTAATTAACTAAATTTTGATGTTTAAATATATTTTATCTAATTAACTATTAAAAATCAATCTCTATAGATAAGGATTAATAATTTTAAAAATTTCACTTCCTCTCATTTTTTAAAAGATTACTTTTGGTAAAATTCTTTTTTATCTATCGCTCTTAATATAGCTTCATCTCGACTAATTTTCCCTTCAATAAGCATACTTTTTAAAGATTGATCTATACTGATCATTCCATCACTTCTACCCATCTGAATAATAGAAGCAATCTGATGAATTTTATTCTCTCTGATAATATTACGGACAGCTGGAGTAGCTATCATTAATTCAATAATAGGCACCCTTCCTCCTCCATCAATAGTGGGTAATAGAGTCTGAGCAACAATACCTAAAAGTGATTCGGCAATTTGTGTTCTAATTTGATTTTGCTGGTGGGGTGGAAAGACATTAATAATTCTTTCTACGGTTTCTGCGGCATTATTAGTATGCAGGGTAGAAAATACTAAATGACCAGTTTCAGCGGCAGTAACCGCCATCGAGATAGTTTCTAAATCTCTCATTTCACCTACTAAAATAACATCTGGATCTTCTCTTAATGCGCTACGCAAAGCGCTGGCAAAAGAATGAGTATGTGATCCAATTTCTCTTTGATCTATAACACAATTTTTATGTTGATGAATAAATTCTATAGGATCTTCGATAGTAATAATATGTTTATATTGTTCTTTATTAATCATATCGATTAAAGTAGCCAAGGTAGTAGTTTTACCACTGCCAGTGGGACCGGTAATTAAGACAAAACCTTTGGGCCTTTTAGTTAAATAACTTAATTCTTTCGGTAGATTTAATTCTTCCAGTGTCTTTATCTTTTCTGGAATCAATCTAAAGGCAGCTGATTCTCCATTACGGGTACGAAAAATATTCACTCTAAAGCGAGCAACATTTTTTAATTCGTAAGAAAAATCTAATTCATAATATTTAATATATTTAGTCAGTTGTTCTTTATCCAGGATACTAAAGATCATTTCGTGAACGTCTTCTGAAGTTAATTCGGGTAGGTTTAGTTTTTTTAAATCACCATTAATACGGAGAATTGGAGGTACTCCTACTGAAATATGCAAATCGGAAGCGTCTCTCTCTTTAGCCATATTTAGTAACTGGTTTAATTCCATAAAGAGTAAATCTCCTTTAAATTTTAGTTAATCAATACATCCACCCTAAAATATTCTTTTATTTTTTATTTTATCAGATATTGCCTTAATATGCAAAGGTGTAGTACCACAACAACCCCCAATTAAATTTACCCCTAATTGTTTGAATTTCTGGGAATAAAAAGCCATTGTTTCAGGGTTAGCAGGATAGTTTATTTTACCAGCAATAACTTCCGGCATTCCGGCATTAGGTTCCACCAATAAAAATGAATTACTAAATTTTTTCATCTCTTTCAAGACTGAATATAAAACCTCCGGTCCTGCTCCACAATTTGCACCTACTCCATCAGCCCCTTCTGCTTCCAATTCTTTAACCGCTCTTTCAGGACTAATTCCATAGATAGTTTTTATATTTTGAGTAAAAGTCATAGAAGCAATGACCATTAAATCAGAATTCTCTTTAGCAGCTTGTAAAGCAAGTTTTATCTCTTCCAGGTCAAAAAAGGTTTCTAGAATTAACAAATCTACTTTCGCCTGATCTAAGATAGAAATCTGTTCCTGATAGTTATCGTATACTTCTTCTTTTTTAAGCTCCCCATAGGGTTCTAATAATTTACCAGTAGGACCAAGGGAAGCAGCCACAAAAAATCTTTTATTTTTCTCAGAAGCTAATACTTGTTGGATGGCCTCCTTAGCTAATTTAACAGCAGATATATTTATTTTTTCTACACTATCTCCTAATTGAAAATTATTCAACTTAATTCGATTTGCGCCAAAAGTATTAGTCAGGATTACTTCCGCTCCAGCTCGCAAATATTGTTGATGAATATCTTTTATTATCTCTGGATTAGATAGATTCCATTCTTCTGGGCATGCTCCAGAAGGAAGGTTATATCTTAACAGCATTGTACCCATCGCTCCATCTAGGATTAAAGGCTCTTGTTTTAATCTTTTTTTTATTTCTTCTTTTATATCTAAAGTTTCTTTCAAGTGATTATTTTTCCTTTCAGTTAATTTAAAAATACCTTGATTATAAAATTTAAAATTGTAGATAAAAACAATTTTAAATAATTATTCTTTCATTTTATAAGAGAGATGCTTCCTTTCGCAATCTTTCCACCTGATCAGTTTTTTCCCAGGTAAAATCAGCATCTTCTCTACCAAAATGGCCATAAACAGCAGTCTTTTTATAGATGGGTCTTCTTAAATTTAAATTTCGGATGATAGCTTCTGGTCTTAAATCAAATACTTTGTTAATAATAGAAATAATTTTATGATGAGGTATTTTTTCAGTTCCAAAGGTATCGACCATTATAGAAACAGGATGTGCTACACCAATAGCATAAGCAATTTGAATTTCACATTTTTTTGCAATTCCTGCAGCTACAATATTTTTGGCAATATATCTAGCAGCATAACTACCTGAACGATCAACCTTAGTAGGATCTTTTCCTGAAAAACATCCACCACCGTGACTACCAACACCACCATAAGTATCTACAATAATCTTTCTACCAGTAAGACCAGTATCCGCCTGGGGTCCTCCAATAACAAATCTACCTGTCGCGTTGATCAAGAATTTTGTTTTTGAATCAAGATATTTAGCCGGGATAACCTGTTCTATGACTTTTTCTCGAATGTCTTTCTGAATAGTCTCCTTATCAACTTCAGGATGATGTTGGGCTGCAATGACTATAGTTTCAATTCTTTGAGGTTCTCCATCTTCGTATTCTACCGTAACCTGTGATTTTCCATCGGGTCTTAGATAAGGAATAATCTTCTTTTTTCTCGCTTCTGCCAATTGTCGGGTTAATTTATGTGCCATGATAATGGGAAGCGGCATTAATTCTGGAGTCTCTCGACAAGCATAACCAAACATCATGCCCTGATCTCCGGCACCTATTTTTTCTAAATCATCTTTTATTTCTTTAGTTTCCTTTATTTCTAAAGATTGGCTTACTCCTAAGTCAATATCAGAAGATTGCTCATCTATGGAAGTTAATACAGCGCAAGTATCAGCATCAAATCCGAATTTGGCTCGAGTGTAACCAATTTCTCTTACTACCTGACGAACAATACGTGGAATATCAACATAACATTGAGTGGTAATTTGTCCAGCCACTAATACTAAACCAGTGGCAACTAAAGTCTCTACCGCTACTCTACCATAAGGGTCATGTTCATAAATTGCATCTAAAATAGCATCAGAAATTTGGTCGGCAATTTTATCGGGGTGACCTTCTGTCACTGATTCAGAGGTAAAAAAATACTTATTTTTCAATTACTACATCTCCTTTTCTTTTAAAATAAAAAACCTCTTCAGTGGTGAAGAGGTAAATCAAATCTATTTCTTATCTCTCGGAACTTTCTCCGTGGGAATTAGCACCAACACAATGCTTTGTACATTGCAGGTTGCTGGGTTTCGCAGGGCCCGTCCCTCCACCAGCTCTGGATAAGTGGTTAATTTATCGAATTATAAAATATCATAATTTAATATTATTGTCAATGAAATTTACAAAAAATGTTATTTAAGAATTAAAA
>DJVR01000045.1 GCA_002441285.1 Candidatus Atribacteria bacterium UBA6251
GTGCATTTAAGTTTGGCCATTACCAAAAATATTAGCTTGAAATAAATTTTTATTCAGAAATTCTTTTTTAAAATAACCTGTCAACTCTTCTGCCATCTTATTACTATCAATGATAGTCCCTTCTAAATCTAAAATATAATAAGCTATCGGTGCATAATTGAATAATAACCTAAAACGTTCTTCCGATTCCTTTACCTGTGCTTCTATTTTTTTATGTTCGGTAATGTCCATCAAAGTAGCTACACTCTTTTTAGTCCCTGGTATAAGCATTACTTTCAAAAAAATATCTTTTACTTCTCCCTTTTTATTAATGAAACGAAACTCATATTCTTTAGGTGCCTTTCCTCCCGGCGCCCTTCTTTGTTGATGATATCTCATCATTCGTTCTAAATCATCTGGGTGCACGAAATTTTGCCAGGACTTTTTGTTTTCAATCTCTTCTTTAGAATATCCACTTAATAATTCGAATTGCTTATTTGCCATAGATATGGTGGTATCTTCTTCAATAATTAGTATAGCTGTGCTAGAATTTTCAAAGACAGTTCTATAACGCTCTTCTGATTCCTTCAAGGTTAACTCCAGAATCTTTCTTTCCCTCAATTCGTCTTGTAGCTCTTCAAACAACCGCGCATTCTCCAAGGCAACTGCCACAGCACTGGCTAAGGGTTGTAATAAATCTAAGTCCTGGGAAGAAAATTTAGCCGGAAGATGACTATCCAAACTTAATATACCTATTACCTTGTCTTCAAAGATAAGAGGAAGGGAAATACGTGACCTGATCCAACTGGTTTCCGGAAAAGAAACCCACTCTGAGCTTTTTAAAGTATCTAAAATTAATAAGGGTTTCTTTTCTTCAAATATCTCTTTTTCGAGAGGAAGCTTCTCTAAAGAATCAGAAAAATGATCAACAAAATCTTTTCTTCCATATTGCTCATAACCGATGGAATAAAGATTGTAAATCCTGCCTTCCTGGATAAGGGCAATGTTACAAGCAGTATAATCAACAAAATGTTTTAACTGTTCGAATATTTCCTCTATAAGTTCAGGAAGACTGATTTGAGAGGTTAAAGAAGTGATAGTCTTTACTAAAACCTGGAGCAATTCTGGTTTAAATTTTCTATTTTCCATCTTTATGACTCCATTATTTATTTAAGATAGAAACTTCGAAATAAATCAGATAAATAAAGATATAATATAATTTTTATCTAAATATTTTAGCATAAAATTATAGAGAAAAACACCCCCATATAATCCGAAAAAAGTTTTTATACCTCATACTTTGAATTTTAAATAATAATTATGAAATTTAAAAAATACATTTATCTAAAGTTAGAATATAATAAGTCAAAAGTATAAACAATTCTACTATTTCATTTATCGCTCCAATAATATCTCCATTTATTCCGCCTATCTTTTGTTGACTATACCACAATATCAACCAGACTATTGTTATTGCCATTAAAATAAAATAAAAAAAATAATGATTAAAAGCCAAAAATCCTATTCCTACCATAATAAGGGTGGCCAGGATAAATTCTTTCCAGCTAAGATAGTCCATAAATAATTTACCCATACTATTCTGGGAATGAGCTGGTTTACCCAAGTAAGCAGCCATTACCATGCTCCAACGGCTTATTACCGGTGTAAACAACAAAATAGTCTCCTGAGATAAAGGAAAACTCTCCACTAACAGGATAAATTTTAATAGCAAAAGTGAAAATAATGCCAGTATACCTTTTGCCCCTACTGTACTATCCTGCATAATTTTAAGTATCTCTTCTTTATCTTTTCCACCAGAAAAACCATCAACGCTATCCACGAAACCATCTAAATGTAATCCCCCACTCATCCAGATCCAGATTACCAGGATTAAGGCGCTACTTAATAGAGGGGGAAAAGTAGCGTAAAAAAAGATTTTCTGGAAGATTACTAAAAAAAATCCTATACCTAATCCTACCAGAGGGAAAAAAACCATTGAGGATGCAAAATCTTTATTGCTTATCTGTTCTTCTTTATTCGAATCTTTTTTAAACATTAACTTAGTAAGAGGAAAGATGGTTAAAAAACATGTAGCTAAAGAAAAATTTTTAAACAAATTCATTTATTCATTATCCTTTTATCTTTAAAGGTATTCCGGAAACCAGAAAAAAAACTTCATCAGCTTTATCTGCTATTATTTTATTCACCTGTCCTAAAATATCTCGATAGATTCTCCCTAATTTATTTTCAGGAACCAGACCCATCCCTACTTCATTGGAAACAATAAGCACCTGAGCAGGTACCTGATAAGCAATCTTTACCATCTTTTTGGTCATAACCAGAATATCCTCTTCCAGTTTAGATGATGGTAATTCTTCTTGGTTTTTCAGTAGTAATAGATTAGAAATCAGCAAAGTTAAACATTCAATAATGATTACTCCCTTTCTAAAACCTAAGTAACTGATTAACTGGTTTACTTCTTTAGGTTCCTCAAAAAGCTCCCAATTACCCGGTCTTCTTTTTTTGTGCCTCTCAATCCTTTCTTTCATCTCTTCATCCAAAGGTTGAGCAGTGGCAATATACGCCACATCTTGATTAGAATTTAAGGCTATTTGCTCTGCAAAACTACTCTTCCCGCTTCTTGCTCCTCCAGTAATAAAGATTAATTTTCCTCTTGGCATAAAATTCCCTCTTCTTTTTAATCTTTCAAAAATCTATTTTTAGTTTTTGAGCACTTTACATTATGCCTCTACATTTGCTTAGACAGGAGAGACATCTACCCTCCGGTATGGACAATAGTTTCTGATTTTCTTTACTAACTAACTTTCTAACTATTTTATTATTACCCATAACTTATTATTAATCACATTATTTTGATCCGATACTTGACAATATCTATTTGATAGTTTTTCCTATTTACTAATGACTAAGCTTATCTACTCCAGCCTCCGTAAAAGTAGCCATCTCTTTTAATACTTTTAAAGCAGCTTCTATTAAATTTACCCCTAGGGTAGCTCCTGTTCCTTCTCCTAAACGTAAGTTGAGATCAAACATCGGTACTTTACCCATAAACTTTAAGGCGACTTGGTGCCCCTTCTCTTGAGAATTATGACTGGCTAAGAGGTAATCTCCCACTATAGGAGCTAATTTTAGAGCAATCAAAGCACTAGCACAAGATATAAAACCATCCATAACTACCGGTACACGATGAGAAGCTGCCGCTAAAATACATCCCGTTAAACCTCCTATTTCAAAACCACCTAACCTGGATAAAACATCCAGAGGGTCACCCGGATCAGGCGAATTTACTTTTAGAGCCTTCTTGATTACCCTTATTTTCTTTGCTAATTGCAGGTGATCTATACCGGTACCACTACCGGTAACTTCTTCTACTGGAGAGGAAGTAAGACAAGCAACTATAGCACTACTGGCAGTGGTATTGGCAATTCCCATTTCTCCTAAACCTAAAATATCAATCTTTTTTTTCTTAAATTCATTTTCAAATACTTCAATACCAGCCAGGATAGATAGCTCAGCTTCTTTTCGACTCATAGCTGGTCCTAGAGCTATATTCCTGGTTCCTTTGGCAATCTTTTTTATGATTATTCCCTGTTCCAGGGTAGGAAAATCTTGAGCCACTCCCATATCTACCACTATCACTTCTGCACCTATATGTCGGGCTAAAACATTAATAGCCGCTCCTCCCCGAATAAAATTCTTTACCATCTGAAAGGTCACAATCTGGGGATACGCACTCACTCCCTCCCCGGCAACTCCGTGGTCTCCCGCCATTACAATGATAGTTTTTCTTTCTATGAAAGGAAAAAGATTACCAGATATTCCCACCACCTGACAGGCAATATCCTCTAATCTCCCTAAACTCCCCTTTGGTTTAGTAAGCAGATCTAATCTTTCTCTAGCTTTTTTCATCAATTCTAAATCCAGCGGCTGAATACTTTCTATAGTTTTGGTTATTTTTTCTCGCATCTTTCTTTCTCTGCCCTTCAATCTAAACCTGATTGCTGGCTAATCCACCAATCTTCCAGATGAGTAGTATCATTAATTAACCTTACGAAAGCCTGCCCTTCATAATAATTAATTATATTTAAAGCAGTAGAATGCTGTTCAATATTCCACATATACTTTAAGTTAATCTTTAAGGCATTACATAAAATAACCCTGATAGTCCCTCCATGCACAACTAAAGCAATAGTTTTATTAATTCTTTTCTGATTATATTTTCCTACCAGCGTATTTAACTCCTTCATAACCCGCTTATTAAAATTGGATAAACTTTCCCCTTCCGGGAAATGCACCTCTTCCGGGAGATTACTCATCCAAAGTTTAATCTCAGTATTTGCTCCATATTTCGCCATAATCTCCTCAAAAGTATACCCTTCCCAGGCTCCAAAGTTTATCTCCCTGAAATTAGAATTAGTAATGATATCAACTTGATGATTTTTGAAGATGATCTCGGCAGTATGTTGGGATCTTCGTAAATCACTACAATAAACTTCATCTACTGGCAATTTCCTCAAACGAAAGGCAAGTCTTTCTGCCTGTTTTATCCCCTGGTCAGTTAAATTAACATCCTGAGAACCAGAAAATTGTCGCCTGGCGTTACCTTCACTCTCTCCATGTCGTATCAAAATTAACTTTACCGCCATTACTTACGCTTTCTCCTTTTCTTATTGTTTTAAATTTTAAATTATAAAAAAATCAAATATAAAAGAGCACAAAAAATATCAATCTCTTTTTCCACGAAGAGATGACTCTATCTTTATAAACTGTTAGGTCTCCTGGCTTAGGGGTCATTCTAACAGCTGTGCCTTCCCATCCGTAATTTGCTTTGATTGTCGGACAGTGGCCTATTACAGCCTTCGTCGCCCATTACAGTAGCGGGACTGCGGTGGATTTTCACCACTCTTCCCTTAATTAGTTTATTACAAAAAGAATATTTATTATTGGTAAGGCAAAATTATACCTCTTCACCCTTGTAAAGTTTTACTTTTTAGTTTTCAGTCCTAATATAAGCTTAGTATAACTTATCTTATTAACTTTAGTAAATATTAATATATAAATAATAAACTAAAAAGATCTTAGGAATCCTCTTTTTTGGCTAAAATTAATAAATACATAAAATACCCGAAAAGCAGGATAATAAATTTTCAATTTTTAAAAAAATAAAAGCTAAGCTTTAAGCATACTATCTGTCCATACTCCAAAAGGGAATGTCAATCTATTCACTAATTATTTATTGAGCATGGATATCTAAAAAAATATAATAAAGATATTTTTTTAATTTATGTTTTTAGTTAATCCTAAATAACACTTTTTTCCTTTGATTAGCTTACCATTACTAAATTATTCCTTAACACCTCAATAAATGCCCATTCCTTTTTAACCACTCCTGCTGCTTTTGATAATCTGTCATCAACATTTTCACCTTACTCCAAAATGCCTTCGAATGGTTCTTTTCAACTAAATGAGCCAGTTCATGAACCACTACATAATCAACCACTGGTAAAGGCGCCATAATCAAACGCCAAGAGAAATTTAGATTTCCCTTACCGGAGCAAGAGCCCCATCTTTTTTGAGCCTGGGTAATCTTAATCTTATTGTATTGAAATCCATTCTTTAGGGCATACCACTGGACTCTTTCGAATATCTTTTCATAAGCCCTTTCCTTATACCAATCCATAAAAATTTCTTTAGCCTTGGATGAATACTTTTTGGAAAGATAGAATCCATTTTTAAAATTAAGAGGTACTTCTTGATAGTCTACTAAGTATAAGCGGTAATATTCTCCTAAATAAAGAAATTCTTCTCCATTAATAAATGTCTTCTTAGAAAAGTGTAAATTTCTTAACTCTATCTCTCTTTTCTTCTCCTCAATCCAATTTTGATGCCTTAGAATAACTCTATCGATAATTTCATCACTGACCCCCAAAGGTGCCCTTACCACTAAAGTAGCATCTTCATTTAGCTGGAGAGAAATAGTCTTTCTCTTGGAACGGATTATTTTTTTAATTGCCATAATTTTTTCCTGGACTTAAATTTCTTAAATTACACCTAAATTTCCAATAGCCCTTTCATTTTCCTCCTCACTTAGACCAAAATTGCCTTTCTGCGCTGAATAATTTTTCACAACTTGTAGGAATATGCACTATCCTTCTATATCTTAAACTGGGAATAGATTGTGGGACAATTTTAGTGACTAAGGGGTCAAGTCTTGAAATATCACTTTTTCTCTCCCTCCTCGATTCTTTTAATCACTTTGCTCACTGTTGTATAATGCACACCAATATATTCTGCTATTTCTTTTAAGGTATAACCATACCGTAGGCAAGCCTTATACATTGCTTGGTTTTTTGTCTTCTTGTCTTTGTATTTTAAAATTTCATTTAAGGGCGGTCTGGTTACATAACGCTGCTTTCTGGATATCTCCTTTAAATTTTCTTTACCTCTTATTAAGTGTTTTATCTCATCAATAAAATTCTCTTGACCAAGAAACAATTGCCCCTTTATGGCCTTTAAAGGTGATTCTGCTTTTATCCCGGAGAGTACGAAGGCTTGATATTGTCTAGAGGCTGCTTTTCGCTCTTTGTCAAATTGAGAAAGTATCCAATCTGTGGTTAAACAGGGAATCCCTTTATGGTTGATAGTTGCCTGATAACTACTCCATCTCCAGTCTCTTGGGTCTTTTACTATTTTTGCCCTTACCGGGTTCAAGACCACATAGCGACAGAGTTCCAGTAAATAGTTATCTTTATCCACCAGAATCGCTTTGTATCTGCCTTGAAAAAGATGGCCAACTCTTTTATGTCTTTTATTGAATCGTTGGGTATACAGACCATTTAATTGTCTCATCCCTTTGGATAAGTTACCATAAGGGGTTTCAATAAGCAGATGATAATGGTTGTTCATCAGACAATAGGCATGTAATATAAAGTGATATCTTTTTATCACAGAACATAAGACTCTGAGAAAATCAGCAAAGTCCTTCTCGTCAAGAAAGATCGCCTGCCTGGCATTTCCCCTGGAGGAGATGTGATAGAGGGCTCCATTAAATTCTATCCGTAATGGTCTGGTCATGTTGTCAATATAGCATATACTTTTCTATATTTCAAGACCTGACCCCGTTATTATTTTTAAAAACTTTATGGATTCTTTCATCTTTCTTATTCATAGAAACCTCTCTGGACAATACTGTATACACACTATAATAAATGTAAACACTTTTGTCCAGTTTTTATTTTTTATCATCTCCCACACTTTTTAATTCTTTCTCTTACCCACTGCCAATCAAGTTTTCCGTAGTTAAAAAATGATTTGAAATTGTCTTTCAACCATTCATAATAATCATCTTCAGCATACTTACAGAAAGTCTCTACAAGTGCTTCTTTAGAAATATCTTCAGGTGTTTCCATTTCCTCAAATTCTTCATCTAAGAATTCTCTTACAACTTTTTTGTCAAGCACGACACTTCCTCTCCTATTACTGACTAACCTTTCGCACTACAAATATCTTCCACTAATATAATCTATATAATTTCTATGTGTATCCCGATATTTCTTTGCTAATTTAATAATTAAATCCTGATAACTCATAGCATGAAAATGAATGCCATCATCTTTAGTTATCCTAATAAATTCCTCTATTTCCTTATGGTGTTTTGCACTCTCTGGTCCAATCGTATCATACCAAAGATAAAGAAGTCGGAATTTATTCTTACCAAACTTTTCTTTCAATCCTAAAATGTGTTTTACTAATTGGGCTGGGTGTAAATGGGTAAATATATTATCATCGGGGCTTATTGTTCTTGCAAACTTTAATAAATTTTGTATATCATCCCACACTTTATCTAATTCAATATATTTGGTAGAAATCCCAGAATGTGTTCTTGAATAATAAGCTTCTGAAAATTTACATTCTATTGCGAAAACTTTAAATCTTGATTCCGGAAAATTATTAATAACAACATCAATATTCGGACTACGTAAAAATTTTTCATTTATCGAATACTTAGCTTCAAAATTGATATCCCGAGAGGAAGTATCGCCTGCATTACAAAATCCACATGCAGTAGCTATAGCAGGAACTTGATTTATCTTTTTCCAGTATTGGAAAATATTCACACCCAATGCGGATGAAGAGTGAACTGCCTGCATCTTGCAAGGATTTCCGCTTAATTCCCCTCCATCAGCTTTTTCTAAATTCTTTAGTACTGCACTCATTAAAGGTTCAAATAGATTATCATCTAACTTTTTAGTATATACTTTACGGCCACGGTTACCCTTACTCCCGATAAGCCCTATATTATTGCGATACGCCCATTGGATTTGCTTGGATATAATATATTCATTTGCTTTCATAATTATTCTCCATTGTTTCAACTTATATTATCAATTATTATTAATAAAATCGTTGCCCTGTGACATCTTATAAATCTATCGTAATAACTACAGGGTTATGGTCACTGTATTTTCGGACTTTATCATTATCTACAACTTCGCAATTTATTAATTTTTTTGAGATTGATTTACTAACAAAAAAGTAATCATTTTGCCATTTTACTTTGCTTTTATGGTGTCTGAGGGTTTGAACAGGAAATTTTTTATTTGATAATTTGAAACAATCATTCAAATTGAAATCTTCTAGCCTATCAAAAAATATCTTGTGAGAATCATTCTTTTGTATTGGGTCTAATTGTACGCTGGCATTTAAATCTCCACCCAAAACGATATTCCTTTTACCGTCTAGATGACCATTAAATATACAGGTTAAATCTGAAAGCATTCTATGAAGATTTGTTATAGAATAACCTTTTGTAGGACCATTACTTTCCATGAGACCATACAATGAGATAAAGGTTAATTTTTTACCCTCTATGTTAGTATTGGCGATTGAAAAAGCACCTTTGAATTCTGTTTTTATAATTTCTTCAGTCAGTTTATGTTTTTTACTATATACGCCTGAACCCCAAGGACGATTACTACCAATCTCATTCCAAACAAGATGTTCTTTATCATCTTCGATTACCTTTGAAGGTCTAGCTTCTTGAAAAAAGATAATATCTGCGTCGATTTCTTTGAGATAATAATCCCATACTTCTTCAAAATATTTTTTATATTGCCAATAAGCCATATTCCAGGTTGCAATTCTTATTTTCATAATATATCTCCGGTGATGTTTAAAGAAAACGGGATGTTCCTATTTATTTAGGGAACTGTTGTCCTTTGTCACATTCTTAGCCGAAGCAATATTTCTAATCTCAATTTCATCTAAACAATTTTCTAGTAATATATCAAGTGAATGAAATCCTAAGAACCATAGCCCTGCCGCAAATTTTAATGGATCTATGTCAGTATCCTTACACTTCTCGATAAGATATTGCTTAATTTCTTCGATACCCTTATCATTGCAACCTAATTTATGAGCTATTTTACTTACCCAAGTATCCACCGGGAATGCCCACTCGTAATCTTTATTTACTATTCCCGAGTTTATTAATCCAACATCCCTAATGGTGAAAGTCGCAATTTTATCTGAAATGGCTCTCATTTTCGTTAGTTCTTCATATGCAGTTTTCACCCCAGAATTGACTATTGTATTTCTTATGAAATTGTAAATATTTTTATTATCATCTGAAACAAACTTCAAAACATCTAAAACCATCATTACGTCCTCATCATTACCTAAGAAAATCTTCTTATTGTAAGTTTCATTGCCCCATTTTACTTCAATTTTTTCTGGAGTAATTAAGAGTTTTATAATTGGATTTTCTTCTGCTATCTCGTTCCTGAAATCTCTATGCTTAATGCTGTTTCCTCTGCCAATTTTTTTCTCTCTTTTGAATTTCAAAATACACTTTTTGTTAAAATACTTCTTCTGTTCTTTGATTTTCTCATAATCTCTATCCAAACTTTGGTTAGAGATAGAAAAATAATCTTCTAAGGTTTTAATAGTAAAATAATAGTATTCGCTAGATAATTTATCTCGCCTTCCCCTCATAAACGAATGACTAAAAAAGAATTTTAGTGCTTCCCACCAGTTTTCCCGTAAGTTTTCTTTGTTCCAAAAATCAAGATATTTTCTACAATATCCTTCACCAAGCCATTCAATATTCCTTATGGTTTTATTGTAATTTTTCATATTCTAAATACCTGCGTATTATTTTGGCAAACTTGATAGAAAATAGGGGCAACACATCCTATTTTTTCTATAATACCTAAAGTTTCAATCATCTAATTAAGAAACTTCTCAGATCCTATAAGTTTTCCGCCAAAAGTGGCCGAACTCTTGACTTGGTACACCTTCCTTATTTATCTAATTTAAAAGTAAAATATTAATTTTCTAAGAAAATGGGATGTGTTACTATTTTAATAATATAATCATAAGGATTAGTCACAATTAAGACTTTCCCAGTCAATATCTTTACGAGGTAAATTGTTATTTAGTGGTGGAACTTCTCCATGCATTTTAAAATAGCACTTTAATAATCGTTCCTCCTCCTTCTTAATTTCACTTTCATTCCGCAACTTCTTAAAGGAATATTGGATTTTACAATCATTGTACCTTCCCATAAAGTTAAAGTTGGCATATTTCTTTTCGTGTATAAGCCACACAAAACTGACGGTCCTCTTTAATTTTGCTCTCTGGAAATGACGAACCCTGTGCCTTGGCAAGCTTCATCCACTCCCTGAGGATACCCCAGTAGATAGACTGCTCGCGATGAACCAGTAACTTATTAACCCGTCCAAAGATGTTTCTAAATTCCCAGTAAACGATGAAATCCCAGGGAGTATTCTTGAATCGAACCAACTCGCTCATGTCATGCAGTGAAATCACATGGATGGGTACCTGTGCTGAGCTGAACAGTGATGGCTCGAGTTCTCTCGGATCATAGGGTTCAGAATCATGCTTGATGACTATTATGCCATGGTAATACTTTACACCCAACGAGGACCACGATACTTTTCCTCGCCAAGAATTTCTAATATTAGGGACCGAGCCGCTAACAAGTGACTGATAGTTTCTCATTATCTGATAAGTGCCTTCCCTCAATTTTGCACTGATCCAGTCTTTGCTGGTAGGTTCAACTTTGTTACGAGTTTTAGCTTCGAATATTAGACATACATCCCCGAATATGAATAGCACATCGCCCAATTCCTGACCCTTGTACCCAGGGTTTGAGGAAGGTCCAAAAACCAAGCAAGTGGGGAGCTAACAGGTAGTAAAGAACATTATCTGTTCGTTCGCCGACAGGCATTCTTAGGAGCCTTGCCTTCACCGAATCATCTAGAAACATACTTAACCCAACCTTAATTAACGATATTTTTTGCCTAAGGATTTGTGTAACCTGCGTGCGGGCTGAGCTGTGCAGATATTTTTTGAATTAAATCAAATTTCTGATAACGAATCCAAACTTCCTAAACCTGACGCGCCCTGTACTTCAAGTTAACACAATTATTATGCCATATTTCTTCATTCTCTAAATGTTATATCAACTAATGGATGTTCCATCTTATAGAAAATAGGAACATCCTATTTTTTTATGGTTTAGCTTTCCATTTTACGAGGTCTTCCTTTAGGACGTCTATCTATATTAAAACCTAAAGCCTCAACCATCCGATTAAGAAACTCCTCAAACCTTATAGTTTTTCCATTAAAAGCTACAGAATTATTGAACTAACATAGCTTATCTATTTAGTACTTATGGTAAGAAAATATGGTCCTATTTACTCAAACACTAAAAAAATTATTTATTCTTTAATTTATTAGAATGTTAAAAATATTTTGTAATAATATTGTTATAATTAATGTTCCTTATCTTTTGATGGACAAGGATCATTACCATAGCTATCTTTGCTTCTTATTTTACCTTCGCGATTTTGTATATATAATTCAGATTTTTGATTTTCAGCAATTCTTTTAGCAATATCTATTGCTTCTTTTTGAGTTTTTGTAACTTTTGTTGCTCTTTTATTCCCTTCTCCTTTAATAGCCCAACCTTTAGGATGTACGGTTACCCATTGATTTTTCTTTGTCATTTTTTATTAACTCCTATTAAAATAATTTATTCAAGGAAAAACCTTAATTTCCTTTTTACTATATTTTTCAAGAAATTCAGAAGGTGTAAATATTTCTTTTCTTATTCCACATTCTTCTCTTATTCGCTTTAACTGAGCTCTAAATTGGCGTAGATATTTATAATCAGTAGTTAAGTAATAATTCGAATAAATTGTTGAAACAATAAAATTTTTTGAATCAATCCCGTCTTTATCTTGCATTATTTTTATTAGACAATCTATTTGTTTGTCTAATATTTCATTATGTTTTTTAGTTACTACAACTGGCCATAATCTCCATGCAGATCCCATCTTTTTTCTTACTGCTTCTCTTTTGATATTACCTGAACCCGATTCTTCAATCATAGTAGTAGAAATTGGAATACCAATCTCAAAAATACCTTTATGATCTAATTCAATTATCTGAAGAAATGCATTATTATCTTCCATTTTATTATCTGGTAAATTTGAATCAACTAAATCGCCTAGTACAAAGTTGTCTACTGTAATAGGAATCTTATCCAATTTTTATATCCCATTATTATCTTTATTTCAAAACCTTTAAAATTAATATGATTATTGCCTAATAGAAGATCTGTGTTCAGCTACTATATCTATCTTCTCTTTTCTTTAATTCCTTTTCAACTTCTTCTTTAATGGCAACTTCGGTTAAAAGTTTATATTTTGAATCTTTTGGTCTTCGAAAGGGAACCTTGGTATCAAATATATCTCCAAATAATGAATTCATTAACACAATCCGATAATCAAATAAATAGCATTGAATAGTAAAAAGATTATCACTTATTTCATCGCATTTCTTAGTAAACTCAGAATTGCCTTTTTTGGTTAATAAATCTTTAATTGTTTTCTGAAAAAAGTATTTTTGAAAATCAATAATTAATTCTTTAACATCTTCGGTTTTAAACTGAATATACTTTTTTAAGTGGTCAAATTGAATTACCCCGATTTCATTTGATTCAATAATCAAGCTAAGATTTGATATGCCTTTTAAAATGTTTACAACTTGTTGATTTATTTGAAAATCAATTTCAACTTTATTGAATTTTTGTATTTCTGAATATTTTTCATGCAATAATAATTTACTCTTTAAATCAATATAATAAACCGAAATATTACCTATTAAATGTGAAAAGTTATAAATCTCTTTATTTATTTCTCTAAATGCATCTATTTCTAAAGATTTTTTAAACTCTTCTTTCTTAGCAATTTGATTATCTCTTCTGTTTTTTTGTAAATAATTTATTGCTATTAGTAATGCGATTAACCATCCAACGATATTACTAAAATTAGTAAATTTTCCATGATAAAAATATTCTATTATCCCATAAGTTAATATAATCAATAAGGATATGAATATAAAAATATTATCCCAAAATACTTTCATAAGCCCATCTTTCTTTAATAGCTACTTCTTTTTACTTAACCCAAATTACTCCTTTTTGTAAATTGCTGAACCATAGATCGTAGTCCATTGGTCTTAATAGTTCAAATGTGTAAAGGGTAGAGATGTCATCTTGAAATTCTTCGGAGAAATCGATAGGATTTGCTGATCTTAGTTTTTCATTCAATCTTTTAAAATGGTCTTTCCCCCATTTTTCTTTCGCGCGGGTAATTTCTTCCTGGTCTTCATCAGATTTAATTTCTACTGCCCGGATGATATTATTTATGCCTTTATCTTGTAATTGACGCAGGTCAGTTAAATTTATTTCCGGATTATCAGAAATTAATCTATCTATATAGCTTTCTAAATTTATTTTAACAAAGAAATCGGGATTAAAACTCCTGCGGGTACGGTCTTTCCCTCCTTTAAAAAATTCATAATCAATGCTGTAAAATCCCATATCTCGAGATTTAATCCAGGAGGTTATATATTTAGCATTTTCAATCAAATTGAAAACAAAAAATCTTTCTGGCTCATGAGAAACAATCACTAAATTTTGAGGAGTTTTAAATACGGAAGTGTTAACCACATAAAGTAGTTTATCTTTTATTAGCCGGTGGAAATAGTCTGATTTTTCTTGGGGTATAAAGTCATATAGACTTAATTGATTGCTGGGCTTTTCTTTGAATCTTTTTACTAAATAATCAATAACAAACTTATTTTCTTCCTCTAATTCTCCCTGATAATCTTCGGAGATAAACACACTTGTATATTTTTCCAGCTCTCCGGAACGGACACTTGAAGCCTCCATATCTTCAGTCCTAATCTCTTTAAAATTACCATCTATATTTATTCTTTTTGCCTTCTTAGTACCCTGAGGAAGAAATTGATTGAAAAATAGATCTATTTGTTTGTGGTTATTTTTTGATAATTTATCCTCTCGAAACCCAGCATTTTTCATAGCAATTTTAATTATTTTTTCTATATCATCAATATCAGGTAATCTGTCTATAATCATTCCCTCTCCAAAATCAAAATGCTTGTTTTCAAATTGGCGATATTTGAATCTATCTGCTATTTCTGAAGCCACTTCATCAATTGAATAAAATTCCTTGGTTAGATTAAATCTTTTTTGGTCTAATAGATAATCCACTTTGAGATTTAATTTTTCCGAAGGGCAGGTTAAAATTAAGGTTCTATCCCTAAGGTCTTGCTTTAAAGCAGGAGCTCCCTCTATTTTCTCACCTGGTAGATATTCTAAATTAAAGAGATTAAAATTATATTTTGCCCGAGGACTATTTTTAAAAACATGAGATACAAAACGGGTTTCACAATCAGTAACTGCAAAAAGTAACTCTTTAATATGTTCGGCAAATTTCTCATGGTTAGTTACGGTAACTACCGGATATCTTGCTTGAATTAGACTGTTTGGTACTTTTCGAGGTAATCTTAACCCTCTCCCTAAAACTTGTGAAATTAAAAGTTTTGATTTAAATACTCTTTCCTCCATGGGAACAATCTGATAAACATTATCTACATCCCAACCTTCTGATAATTTATTTACTGCAAAGATAAATTCTACTTTGCCTCCCGGCTTTTCAGGATTGAGCTCTTCTATCTGTTCCAATTTTTCCTGATAATCATCATCAGTAGGTTTGCTGATTACGCAAATTACTTTTTCTCTAGCCAACGAATATAATTGGGAAATCGATAAATCTTGATATTCTGGCCGGGTATTCTTTAAATATTCACACAAAGCTTTAATAAATTCCTCAGTATTTTTCTGGGCACTTGCCTGAGTAGGATTAATGAAGATAGTAATTGGTTTTAAACGAGAGTTCCCATTTAACTTATAAGAATAATTTTCTTTGTTTTTATCGTGGGTAATTAATATTTGTTCAAACTTTTGAAATTGGGAGACAGTTTCCTTTTCTCCCTCAATTTTGGTATGGATAATGGAATTTATTATTTTAATATATTTCTCTTCTATTGCATCTTTAATAGAATAATTACAAATTACGTCAGCAAAATATTCATCCTGATTATAGGGAGTACCAGTAAACCCAATATGTCTTTTTATTTTTGGTTCCTCTCTCAAAAATTTCATCCATAGGCGCTCATCTCTATTTTCTCCTCTTCCCCCTTCTTCTATAACATAAGCATTGCCACTAAAGGATAGATGGGAGTAGGCATGATGTACTTCATCACTTAAAACTAAGATTTCATCGGTCTGGGAAAATAAGGTATCTCCAATTGAATTTCTATCTTTATTAAAAACTGCGTTAATATTCTCAATAACAATTGAATTATCTACAATAGGATGATTCTCATCTAAAAGACTAATCGGGATATTACAATATTTTGGGGGAAGTTTTTGTTTTAATTTCTGAGCAGTCTGTCCATAAAGATATTCTCGAAATTTTCCTCTCAATCCCCTTTCAATTACCGTAGAAGAAGGACCCAAAACCAATACTCTTTTTACTTTTCCTAAAATAATCGATAGATAGGCTAAAGCAAACATTACATAGGATTTTCCAGTACCAGTAGCTAGATGCACCACTCCAGATAATCTATCTGGCAAAGGTAAATGCCTTATAAAATTCTCTTCACTCTGAAATCTTTGTTGAATCGCTCTTTTTTTTGCAAAATTTTCTCGAGCTAACTCGGAAATATCCTTATAACTTCCTCCCCAAAGATAAATCATCAACTCTTTGATTGCTTTAAACTGATAATCCCGGCTGCCCACTAATTCTCTAACAAAATCTTCTACTTCAGAAAAATCAAACTTATCATAATTACATTTACGAACATCAATATCCAAAGTATGATTTGATAAATAAATTTTTTTAACTTTTTTCGGCATTTTTTATATCCTGCCTTCTCTTAAATTTTAGTAATTTTACTCTCATTACCATGTTTATCGATGGCAATGAGATAACTATTTTCCTTAAGATTTTCTACCTTGACTATCCCTTCTTTACTTATCTCTTTTTTATAAATGGCTAAATCCATATTAAATATTTTTCCATTATAATTTCTATCAATTAATAGCATAGATAACCCTTCTAAGCCTTCAAATCTTTTTTTACTTTTATCTAATATTTCTGTTTTAAATTGCGAAATCCTAAATCCTCCGCTTAGTCTTTCTACTTCAATCTTTATATCTTCGTTAAAATAGAACTCCGTGGAAGAAATTAATCTATTAATCTCTTCTTGGGAGCTAGGCTGTTCTTCAATCTGGAAATGACGGGATATATCCTCTAATACTTTATAAGGAAATTTTAATAGTTTGAAATTAACATCTTCATTATTACTGTTCTTTAAAGTAGTATTAGTTATGACTGTACAGGACTCTGGTGTAACTATATAATAATCCCCTTTTAATCTACCTCCTGTAGCGACAATAATTTCTTTCAGATAATCTTCGTCTATTTTAATATCTCTAAGATAATCATCTTTCCAGACGGGGTAGACTTCTACAGGATTATTATCTTTTTCGGCATATATATTAGAAAGTTTATATTTTGAGGAATAATCTTTTTCGTCTCTCGCAATACCAAATAATCCTAATACAAAATTAATATAGGCGTCTTTATTTTTTCTTAAATTCATAATCCGGGAAAAATCATAAGCACCAGCAGAAATTATGGAAAAAGGCTGGGGCGGTTCCCCGTATTTTTCATTACTTTTTGCCTCTTGTCCTAATTTCTTAGAAGCAGCAATATTCCAAATTCTTTTCTGCATAGTGTAAATTGCGTGTTTACCAAAATCACACATAATCCAGCGCCGGCCTAATTTCTCAGCTACAGCAGCAGTAGTTCCGCTTCCAGCAAAAACATCCATAACCAAATCGTCTTCTTCGGAACAAGTACTAATTATTCTTTCAAGCAATTCTTCTGAATTTTCTGTTGGATAGCCAGTAATTCTTGAATAACCTTTTATATCTGTCCAGTCTGTGTTAGACAAAATATAATCGCGGGGTGGTATCCAATACTTTACACTATTGTAACTATTCAAATGTTCTTCTTTTTTTACGAATTCCTTAGTTTTACCAGTTCTTTTCCAATAAATATCTAATGGTAAATTCTGTTGTTTATATTCCCCATAATTTTTAATAGCTGCTTCTGTCCTTTCTTTTTTCCATAACCATTGCCCTTTTTCTGGCTTAATTTCAAATATTTTATACCTCAAGTTTGGTCTATTGGTTGGTTTCCAAAAAGTATGCCAGTAACTTTTTGCATTATCTCCAGCTTCTTTCATAAAGGCTTTAAACCTTGAACTTGTTTTTTTTGAATACCAATAAATACTATCTGTAGCAACATTCATAGATTTTTGAGTTTCAAATTGTGTATTCAATGCACCTTGCCTAGTTCTACTAACAATTATTTCGTTTCTAAAATTATCTCTACCAAATATTTCATCAGCAATTACTTTTATATAATGTCCAAAATGATAATCCATTCTTATAAAAATTGCTCCATTATTACTCAATATCTCTCGTAAATAAATCAATCTTTCTCTTAAAGCTTCAATATATTCAGCGCCCATTAATTTCGCACTGTAACTCATTTCTCCATTGCTTCCACCATACTCATCACCGGTACCGAATGGTGGGTCTATATAAATCAATTTCACTTTTCCTTTTACTTTATCTCTAATTAAAGGGTCCTGGTTTAAATAGCAGGTCTTTAAAAATTGCAAATTATCTCCTTGTACTATCATATTGTACCATTCATTATCTTTGGTTTCTCCGAATCTCCTCACTATTTGCAAAGGGGCAGCACCTCCGGTAAGAGCAGCCTGTGCTAGAATAACTGATTCCGGTCTTTTGCCAGCATACTCAATAGTGGGAATCTTAAATTTATTTAATTTCTGATAATCAAACTGCCCTTCTCGTTGAAGTTTTTCAAAAAAACCAGGAGATAGTTTAACCAGCAAATTTTCCGGAATTTCTGTTTGATTATTTATACATTCACTCAGTTTCTGCAAATCATCTTCACTAAGATTTATCTTTGTCATAATATTCCCTCTTTTTTATTTTAATTTTCTTTAAAACTTAATTTTTTAACTAATAAATTATTTAAAATATCCAATTTTGTTTGATTTTTTTCTTGAGGAAGTAGAATGAACTTATTAATCCTTAAAAAACTATATCCGTAGCTTTCCAATTCCAGCTGGCGCTGGATATCGTATTCAAGATATTCCTGAGAAAAATTATGTTTAGTAATTATTTCAGGATTTTTAGTATGATATTCTATTCCATCATATTCTAATATAAGAGATTTTTCTTCTCCGTGATGGGAAAAGATTATTAGAAAATCCACCCGATATTTAGGGATATATTTATTGTATGTTTTTTGTATATATTCCCCGATGGGGAATTGGGCAATTATTTTTATTTTGTTCCGATTGGTTTTATAAAAATCAGTCTGAATTAATAAATTATAGAGGTCTTTTTCTGCAGGAGAACCAAATATTGTCTCATCAGTTATATAATTATCAATAGCACTTTTTTGAATTTCTTGATAAAATTTTAAGGCATCACCCATGCGTGTATTAGAATACTCTTCCAAAGGCATACTGTGTACTATAACCATAGTATCTTTAGCCCGGCTAAATCCTACATTTAATCTTTGCATCTTTAAACTGCGAATAGAATCTGCTCTTCCTTCTATTACCGGATAGATAGTACGTAGATCTGCATTACCAATTGTTTTATCTTCTACCAAAGAATAATAAACTATATCTCTTTCTTCTCCCTGCACATCACCTACAAACCAGATTACTAATTTATGTTTTTTAGATAATCGATGGTAATTAGGTAATTCTTTTCGTAATATTTCCTCCATTCGATATTTTTGTTCTCTAAAGGAAGTAATAATACCAATTGTACCTTTAAATCCATTGGCAATTATGTTTTGTATATCTTCTTTTATAGCTATTATTTCATCTAAGTTAACATTATTTCCTGAATTGCCTTTGGTATCCACTTTAATAAAACGTAAAACTTCATTAATGGGTTTAGTTCGAATGCGGTTAACGATTAAGGGAATCTGGCTGGGTCGATAGAAATATTCATTAGAATATTCAATTATCTCCGGGAAACTCCGGAAATGAATATCCAAAGAAGTACTATAATTTTTTAGAGCTTTAGCAAAATTGAGCGTAGATGTCCGAATACTAAAAGTTTTTAACCATTCTTTAGTACCTTCTTCGGGCTTGTATATTGGCTCAATAAATTGCTCGTCCGGATTTACATCTAATGATGCTTCGGCTGTTATTTTTTCTTTTTCTTTTTCATCAAAGGCTATCTGATAATCTTTAGCATAATTATCTAAAATTTCTTTAAAATATTGATCTGAATATCTCTTGCTAACATTATATGCCCCCACTGCTCCATATTGATATTCGTCACCAAAGACTACCATTTGCTTGGCCCTTAATAATAGAGAGATTGATTCGGCAATAGATACCTGAGAAGCTTCATCTATTACTAAAAGGTCAATAGAATCTTCTTCCATTGGAAAGTATTTGGAAATTAAATCTGGTTCGGCAATAATGCAGGAAATATTTTCTAATAGAACTTTTAATTCTTTAGGTGTCAATCTTTTGCCTGCTTTCATGCTAACGATAATTCTTTCTTTTTCAGTGGAAAAATTATTGAGATTTTTTATCCGCTGGTCATTAATATTTTCTAATTTTTTATGGAGTGTTTGGTAATATTCTTTGATGACTTCTTGGTCAGGGAGATTAAATACTTCTTTTTGATTTAATTCTGTAAATAATTGGATATAATTTAAAACTTTATTGGGAATATCTTTCTCTGAAAATAACTCGTTTAAACTTTGTAAATCATCAAAATATATACCTACTTCTGATAGAATTGATGAAAAATATTTCTTTAAGATTTGCAGAGAAGAAAGGGTGTCGGAGTTTAAATTATCAATCAAATCTTTTATTTTACTTAACAGATGGAAAAGTTGTTTAATGTCTTCTTTAGTTAAATTTAATGATTGTAATGCTGGTGTTAACAATTTACGATTCGAAATATAGGTTTTAATATCTTTTAATTTAGAAATTCCAGATTTAAGTTCTTTTATAGTAATTGTTGATTTTTCTTTAGAGGCTAAATAAAAAATATTAGTTAATATACTATCGTATTCCAATTTTTCTAATAAATTTAAATTATTATGGAATTCTTGATTATTTTTTATTTTCATTTTTATGAACATAGAACGGTATTTTAATTTTTCTTTATCTGTAAAAATTAAAGAATCGGGTTTTAAATTTTCGGCTATCTTAGAAAATAATTCTGAAAATTGGTCGAGATTTTTAAAATCATAATTCTTTAGATTATTTACTTCTGTTTTTTTTAGCGGTAAATTTTTTATGTTTTGACAAGCGGTTAACCAATCAACTATTAGGCTTGATTTTTGGTAAAGAAAATTTAATTGATTTAAACTTAAATTACTTAAATCGTTTTCTTTTATTTTAATGATAAGCTCTCTTATAAGATCAAAATTAATATTTTCGTCTTTTTGTAGCTTATGAGGAGATTGATTTTCTTTAATTATGGATTTTTCTTGTAATTCTTTTTCTATTTGTTCGAAATTTAATAATTTAGAAATATATTCTTGGTAATTTTCGGAATTAGCCCAAAAATCATTATTCTGTTCTTCAATAATTTGATGCCAATTAGCAAGGTCCTTTTCAACCGCTTCTTCATTAAATTGATTAACTCTTTTATTTGATGCTGAAATAACCGGGTCAGAGAGTGTATTCTCAAAATTGTTAATGCTAATATCGTCTCGAGATATTCTTAAGATAGAAGGCTTAGACTCCGGATGCAATGCTCTAAATTTATCAGTCATCATCCGGTCAATTACATCGAGGGCTGCTTTTTTGTGAGAAGTAACCACAATTGATTTATTTTTCTGATTGGCCCAATAAGTAATCGCAGCTATTGTATAAGATTTTCCTGTTCCGGGGGGACCATCTACTACAATTATATTATTTTGCTCATTTTCCAAAGCAATAAGTATTCTCTTTTGAGGATTATTTAAAGAAAGGGGGATGGTGGATAATAAATTATTTACTGATTTCCGAGGGTAATGTTTGTTGAATTCTTCATCTACTTTGTCAGTTGTATTTTTAACATTACCAGAAATATAATTTTTAATAAGGCCGAGAAATTTATCACCTTTTCCTGCATCAAGATGGGTAATTAATTCTGAATAATCTAATAATTTGCGGTTTTCTTTCTGTACTACCTGCAGACCGATGCGAAAGCTTATATTTGGATAATTGGGTAACTGAAATGATTTAAAACAATATACCAATAAAAATTCATCAAATATATTGTAGGTATTCTGTAAATGGTTTTCTATACTTCCTAAATAATATTTGGCATCTATGAATCTGGCTGCACGAGGAGTAGTTAAAATATTTTCGAACTCAAAAGAATTAATAGCCGGGGTATTAATAATCACTATATCGTGTTTACTTCTAATAATTAATTTGTCAGCCAATTCGTCAATTTCAATTTCTATGAGAAAAAGAGGATACTTATCAATTTTTTCTTTTTTTTCTTCTTTTTCTAAATATATTTCATGAAAAAAGATATAGGCATTTCCTATCCCAACAAAGGGAATATATTTTCTAATAGTGCCATATAGGTCGAATATAGTAAGGTCAAACGATGCATCTAATATCTGCTTTTTTATTTGGGAAAAATATTTTTCTACATTGTTTTCTTTCTGTGCTATTTTTTGTAAAGAATCAAATATTTCTTGCTCAATACTTTGAGGATTTAAAGTTGATAAGGGCTTGCTCTTGAATTTTAATTCTGTCTTTAATTTTTCTATCTTTTGTTTTTGCAATTTGTAGAGAATTTCTTTGGCGGTATTTCTAAAGGCTAAGTTGAATTTTCGAGAGCCTTCTGAGAAGATCTGTTTTCGAAATTCCTTTTTTTGTTCTATGTTATCAACTACTTGATTCCCTTCTTCTCCTGATAATATAATTTTGTTTCCATATAATTTTAGTAACCTATCCTCAGATTGTTTAATGCAGCTTTTGAGATATTCTAAATTGTAATCAGATTCGAGTTTATCAATTAATTTTTGTTTAAACTCGTCTTCGCTTACACTAACTTTGTAATCTCCTCTTTTTATTTCAAAACTAAACTTTTCTCCTTTTTTAATAGAATCCAATATTTTTTTCTGAAAATCTGGAAAAACAGATAAATCTGAGGTTAAAGAATCATCAGTCCATTTATAGTCTATTTTCTTTTGAAAATTAAAGCGGGTTTCGGTATAAGTGGCGAAGTAATTTAAAATGCTCTTGGCAAATTTTTTCATGATTATTAATTTATTCTCCTATTTTTATTAAATTTTATAATGTTACTTTTAATAATTTTGGTAATAAATAATGATATTATTATCTATTTCTAAAAATCCTCTAAGGATTTATTACTTTCATCAATTTTTTCTATTAAATCCTTCAGCTCTTTGCTTGTATATACTATGGACAGATTAATACTATCATCTTTCCCCCACAATACTAATTCTATCTCTGTATCAGCAGTCTCCCATCTTGAGATAACATTTAAATGCCCTAAACTAATAGCCAGTCCCCAATTTTTTGAATCATTCCTATAAAGATTGTTGTTCCAATTTTGCTGGTCTATAAGTGGAGTTCCATATTTTTTAGTTAAGTTTTCCTTCAAATTAGAATATTCCGAAATATAATCATTTTTGTTGCTAAGGGATTTATCAAAATAATAAAACCAATACGCTGTTTGGGTAAGTTTTCCATTTGCAAATTCATATAAAATATAACATGGAATTCCATTAGCATACCCTTGAAAAATCAATATATTATCTTTGCTATAATCCTTTAAAAATATACTTACATTTTCTTCACATTGTATTACCTCTGTTTGGTTCATTCCCCAGTTTGTTTTCCTAAAGTTATATTGTTTTGCTAATTCTACATCTGTCTTAGAAATTATTTGTGATTGACTTGCTTTACTAATAGTGCTCTCATTTTTTTCTTGTTTATCTTTTTCTTTTATTTTATCTATCAAGTAATTTATATTTTCATTTTCTTTTCTTGCAGCTGTTTCCTTAATGATTTCTTTAGTCCCTTCACCAACATAGCTCATTTCCGGGAATTTTTTTAAAATACGTTTTACTATTTCACTGCCATATTTTTCTATGTCAGATTTTCTGGTAGAGGTAAACCCTGCCCCTTCCCAAACTTTTTCACAAGACCTAGATAAATTTTCTAAAAAACTGATATATACATAAGGATAGTAGCGATTTTTTGTTACCGTAATACTGGTCCAAGAGCCACTACCAAAAGTATAGACATTACCAGAAAAATGAGTCATTCCTATATGACCGGAATAGGTAGTGGTTTTATTATTCGACTGATATATTGGTATACTTTCAGTAGTTTTAGCAAATTCATTGCTGGAAAATAAAAAAATTACCAAATCTGCTTCTAAAAAATTTTCCTTATATTTATATCCTTTTTCTTCTAATATTTGAATAATTTCTTTTTGCAGATGTTTATTAGGTAAATAATTGGGATATAATTTGATCTTATCATCTTCATAAAAACCAAAGGACCTATATAAACTATAATTGGTAAATGGATTATCGTGAGTTTCGATATTGTAAAAAGTAAACAATGAACAGTAACTTAGAGGGGTATAACTTATCAGTATCAAAAATATTAATATAATAAAGGTTAATAAATATTTTCTTTTCATAATATCTGAATCTCCTTAATAATATATTATTTTTTAGAGATTTTTAATTTGAGGTAGCAAATAACTGTGAGCAATAAAGGTAAATCATAACAGGATTGATGAGTTTGTACTCTACATTTCCTTTCCCTCCACCATCATAACAAGGATACAGCAAGCTCTAACCTTCTTATTACAGGTGATAGACTAAATACAACAAAGAAATTATTATATTTAGTCCATGGTAGTTTGACTACAGTATGTCAGCAATTGGTAAATAAAAATTAATTTTAGGAATTATAATTTCCGATTATTAATACGACAAAAGACTGGGGAAATCCTTTTTTTGAGAGAAAACTTATTAAAAAATAAGAAGCACCTTTATATATGCTCGGGTTTGCCAGCTATAGTTGTGCGAATTTTTTATTTGCTTGGTGTTAACTAATAAGGTGCAAAATTTGCACCTGACTTAGTTCAAAATTTGGAGGGGGGTAGTTCAAATTTTGCACCAGGGGTAGTGCAAAATTTGAACAATAACAATAACCATATAAATAATACCAATATAACAACAACAAAAGAAGAGGTTGCTGTTATGGTTAACTCTAAAAAATTAAAAGAAAAAGGCACTGAGAAGATAGTAGTCCTGAAGACTATAAGATCAATTCGGGAGAAAATAAGAAAAGCTAACAGAGAATCCACCTCTTCACAGAAAAATAATGAACCTAAACCAAACATTATTTTTGAAAAAGAAAAATTCAAGGTCCACTAAGAAATTCAAGGTCCACTAAGTATCGATCATCATAAAAATCTTTAACTTAGTAAATCAACCCCTCCTGAACAAGATACCTATAATATTGTAATTTTATAAATTTTTAATTGCTTTTGGTAGACACAGAAAGTTCTTTAAGATAAAGATGAGGAAACTTATATTGTCCGTTAATCCATCTTGCTTTATCTCCTATAGCAACTATATTTTTTAAATCGGTTAACGCATTCCCAGCAATCATTATATCTTTAATCCTTCCTACCACCTTGCCTTGCTCTATTTTAAATCCTAACTGTACACTGTTGGAAAAGGCTCCACTTAAGATATTTCCTTGCCCTAAACCCAGTACCTGATCGATAATAATACCCTCTCGAATATCTTTAATCATTTCTGAGAAGGGTACTTTCCCTTCTTCCATAATTAAATTATTAATTTTAGGAGCAGGTTCACTTTCTATACCCGATCTTATTCCATTGCCAGTGCTTTCTACCCCCGCTAAACCGGCTGTTTGTAAATCATAGTAAAAGCTTTTTACTACTCCCTTCTCCACTAGAGGAAATCTCCTGGTCTCTATTCCTTCGTCATCAAAAGGCGCACTACCTAAGGCAAAATCTATGGTCCCATCATTATAAAGACTAAATAATTCACCCCATAGTTTATTACCTAGTTGATTGGTGAAAGGCGATATCTTCTGATAGACCATCTTTCCATTCAAACCACTAAGAATGGGCAAAATCAAGGTTATGACAGCTTTGGGAGTAAAAATAACCGGCATTTTCCCACCCTTAATGGGAACAATCTTTTTGCTCCATTGTAGATTCTTAATTATTTCTGCTTTTAGCTCCTCAATATTCAGGTTATCATTGCCGAAAGAAATGGAATCATATACCATCAGGATATCTTTGGTTTCAACTTTTTGGGCCATTATTGAACAGGAAAAGGTGGTCTTCTGATAAGTAAAATCTTCATCCTGGCTATTAACATACTCAATCTGACTATAATCCTGCAAAATATTTAAATCGATGCGTAGATGTGGATCAAAATCTCTAAATTGATCAATCAACTTCTCTCCTATTCCCACCATTTCTTCTACACTTTTATTTTTAACTCTCTTATCGTAGATTTCTAACCTCTTTTTGGATTTTGTTTCCATTTTTGGAGGGAAATTAAAAGCGGATACTGCTCCATATTCTGAACTAGCTATAGCTTTTTCTAAAATTGAATCAAAATCTCCATTACCGGATAAAGAAGAAAAGCCTAATCTACCCTGGTGGATTATTCTTAAAGCCAAACCTTCTTGTTCCGCAATATCAATAGATTTTAGTCTGTTTACTTCAAAATTAACTGGAATAGTTTTACTTTTTACCTTAAAAAGTTCGGCAGAATCTACTTTTTTTCTGGCTCTTTCCAATAATTTTTTCATTTTATTTTCCTCCTACGACTACCTTCTTGATTCTAAGATGAGGGCTACCAAAAGATACTGGCAAAGGACTTTGTCCATCTTTCCCACATCCACCACCAGATTCAATTATCTTTAAATCATTACCTATGCCTTCAATATTAAGCAAGGTAGTAAATAGATTTCCACTTAATACCACATCCCTTATCGGTTCAGCTATCTTTCCATTTCTGATCATATAACCTTCTCCCGCACTAAAGGTAAAATTCTCAAAGGTGGTCATTCCACCATAACAATCACAAGCATAGATACCCTTGCTGATACCAGATAATAAATCTTCAAACGAATTTTTTCCTGCTTCAATATAGGTATTGGTCATTCGCACAATCGGTTTATAGTGATAATTAAGGGCTCGCGCATTTCCGGTAGGCATCTCTCCCATTTTTGCCGCAGTTTCTCGAGAGTGAAGTCTTCCTACCAGAATTCCATCTTTGATTAGATAATTCTTCCTGGTTTTTACTCCTTCATCATCATATTTTGCTGAGCCTAAAAGATGAGGAATAGAACCATCGTCAACTACATTAAGCCCTGAATTTCCAAACTTTTCTCCTAATTTCATCATTTTTCTCATTCTTTCATCTTCATACAGAAAGTCGGCTTCGCTAAGATGACCAAAGGCTTCATGGATGAATACACCCCCTAATCTCTGATCTACTACCACAGTGTATTCGCCCCCTTCTACTGGTTCTGCTTTTAGAAGGTTTACTGCTCGTTGAGCTGCTTTCTGAGCTTGAGAAGAAAGATTCTCTGCCCTTTGAAAACCTTTAGTCGAACCTATACTTTCATTAGCCATCTGCACATTATCTCCATCCCGAGCAATAGCAGTAAAACTGATACTTATGAAGGGTTTTTCTTGTTCAAGGTAGGTTCCTTCAGAATTGGCATAATAAATAGTAGAAAATCTATCCGCATAATTTACCCTGGAAGATTGAATAGTTGGATGATAACTCATAATCAGATCATTATAATTCTGCATTAATTCTTTTTTTACCCGTAAGTCTATTTTTCTAAAATCACCTTCTAGCTCTTGCTTGATTATTTCTACTGCTACGGTAGTACTGGCTAATTCGCTCTTCCCTTTCCCAATTAAACTGGCTATCTGGATAGCTTCCTGGATCTTTTCTTCCAGATTGTCTAACTGGTTAAAACTAATAAAGCCCCATCCTCCTTTGACCAGAGCACGAACATTTCCTCCTATCTGTTGAGAAGAACTAATCTTTTCCAGTTTATGTCCCTGAAACTGAATAGCAGTATTCTCAGTTTTTTCTATTCTTATTTCTAAAAAATCTGCTTTGTTTTGATGTTTGGTTAAAGCACGAGATAAAATTTCTCTCATTATTTTTTCTCCTTACCCTTATAGACTATTATTCTAATTCTTCTAATTTTCTGATCCTCTAATTTTCTGATCCTCTAATTTTCTGATCCTCTGAATGTTTAAACAAGATATTTACCTTTAAAAATTAAATTTATCCTTCCTCTTCCTCTTTATTTAAGCTATTCCGAAATATTATTTCCTCTTCCAGATAAACTGGACGCTCTAACCACCAGATCCATTTGCTCCATTTTTCTTGCAAATCCTTATTTTCTTCTTTGATATTAAGAAAACCACTAATTTTAGCTTCCATTTCATCAGCATAATGTAAGGCAATAGCAGCTAAAATGCTGGGTAATTTGGGTGAACCAAATTCCAGATGTCCATGATGACTTAAAATAGTATGCTTTAACATTAACTCCAAATCTGGGGGAAATTCGGGTAGACTTTTAATCTTTTCGGAAATTATTTCTAATCCCAAGGTAATATGACCTAATAATTTACCTTCATCGGTGTGGTCAATGACCTGTTCATAGGAATATTCTTTAATTTTACCTATATCGTGGATTATGGCGGAAGTTATTAAAAAATCCTTTTCAATCTCTGGGTAAATCCCCGTTATTGCTTCACAAATAGTGACTACCTTCAGGGTATGTTCCAGTAAGCCACTTAAATAAGGTTGGTGCACTTTAGTAGCTGCTGGAGCTTTTTTAAATTTATCCACAAAATCAGCATCCTCAAAAAAGCTTTCTAAAAGCATTTTCAGATAACGGTTCTTGACGGAAGCAATCTTTTCTCTCAAAACTTGCATCATTTTGTTTGGATCTTCTTTAGAGCGGGGCATATAATCAGAATAATCCAGGGGAGTAGCCTTTATTAGAGAGGAAATAGTAGCCTGCAGACTCCCATCTTCTTTTTGTTTGGTTACATATCCCTTTACTTGGGCAAATTTAATCTTTCTAAATTCTTCCAACTTATCTCTGGGAACATCCCAGATTATAGCCTCCATCTCTCCGCTACAATCCGCCAGCTTAAAAAATAGATCAATAGTCTTTTGATCTCGTCTTACTTTAAATTCTTTTTCTTTTAAAAAAAATATATCTTCTATGGGAGAATTTAAACTTAAATCTATTATTTTTTGTTTCTTACCCAAAATTAATTCACCACCTTTAAAAATCTTTCAGGAAAATGGGGACAGGCTGTTGCTATTTTCTAAATTTACCTCTGCCCTCCTTCCCTTTTTACCTCGATTTATATTATCATTGATACTGGATATAATACTTGACAATAATCTTAATTTTCTTTATGCTATTCTCAGTAAAACTCAGGTAATTATCTACCTATTTTAATTAACCTTTAATACTAGCCGAAGTGGCGGAATCGGTAGACGCGCTACGTTCAGGGCGTAGTAGGTGTATGCCTGTGGGGGTTCAAATCCCCCCTTCGGCACCTTTGCCGATACTCAGACAATACCTCGATAGTCCTATTCATTTCCCATTCTTCTCCTACAGTAAACCTGATAAATCGATCTTCTAAGCCTGAAAATTCATCCTTCCAGCCGGGTAAAGTATAGATATTTTTTTCTTTTAAATACCCCCAGATCTCCTCAGACTCTTCTTTGTTCCGCGCCTCTACTAAAACAAAATTTGCCTGTGAAGGATAAGCAAACCATCCCAGTTGGTTAATCTTTTGAGTAAAATCATCTCTAACCTTTTTAATTTTATCCCAAATTTTTTGATAATAATCCAGGTATTTTAGAACTTTACCAGCTGCTTTTTCAGCTAATCTATTCACTCTAAAACATTGCCCATAAGCTGATATCTCTTTTATATTTTCCGCATTGGAAATAGCAAATCCTAATCTCAGTCCAGCTAATCCAAAATTTTTAGAAAAACTTCTTACAATGATCAAGTTTTTATATTTTTCTATCAATCCTATGCTACTTTCTCCAAAATACTCATAATTACATTCATCTATCGCCACTATCCCTTTAGCTTTATTTAATATTTCCATAATCTTTTCTCGAGAAATTCCCGTACCAGTAGGATTATTAGGATTACAGATCCAAACCAGAGATGCCTCTTTTAATTGGGAAGAGGAATAATGAAGGTTATATTCTTTATTTTGTAAACAAGGGACCAATAATTTAGGTAGTTTTGATCTATCTGCACTAGCTTCATACTGGGAAAAGGTGGGAATAGGAATTAATACTTTCCCGGGATATGCGCGAGTAATCATCTCAATAACTTCATCTGAACCATTAGCAGGCAAAATATTATCTACCTTCACCCCGGTATAATTCGCCAAAACTTCCTTGAGTTCATCATAGCCCCCTCCAGAAGGGTAGCGGTTAATTTCTTTTAACTCCTCAGCTAATTCTTGTAACAGCTCCTCAGGTAAGGGATATTTCAAATAAGAGTTGGTTAAAAATATCTTTTTCCGGGCATAAGCATAATTTTCTTTATTGCTCATTTAATGAGTTATTCTTCTCCTTTTCAATTCTTCTTAAATCTGCTTCTTTTAAACCAAAATAATGTCCTATTTCATGGATAACTACTTTCCTGATTGTCTCCCTTATCTCGTCTTTATTTTTGCACCTAATTTCAATCGGTTTCTTAAAAATAATTATGGTATCCGGAAGAACATTTCTATACCAGATCCCTCTTCGAGTATAAGGAACCCCTCTATAAACTCCTAAAAGACCATAGGGAGAGGCAATATTCATCTCTCTGAGAAGCTCAAGAGAAGGTAAATCTTCAACCACTACCGCAATATTCTCCATCTTTTTTCTAAATTTTTCTGGCAATGAACTTAACGCCAGTTTAATTAACTCTTCAAATTCGTGCTGATTAATTTCCATTTACTTTTTTCATCTCTTTTGATAGATCATCAATAAACTTTTTCATCTTCTCGTAATAAATATTTCTCTTTATTTCTCTGGAGGTCACTTCCAGTAAGGAGAGTGGTTTCTTCCCGCAAATTTCTTCCATCTCCTTAAAAACCTTACTGTTGTCAGAACTTAGCCCCGAATAGAAAAAAGCTACCTGTGGGAAATTTTTTTTATGAATATTTAAATAAGTACGGATAGGTGCTGATATATTTCCTGCCCAGATTGGAGTCCCAATAACTATCAGCTCATAAAGGGAGGGATCATGCTTCACCTCCTTAAGTAAAGTAAGTCTTTTCTGCATAGCATCATTACCAGCACTTAAAAACCCCAATATGCCTTTCCTGGATTTAGTATCTAAAATTTCTTCTAAGTCAAATTTTAAGGCTGTAGAGATTTCCTGGGCAATCTTTCTGGTATTACCACTTCTGGAATAGAATACTACCAATCCTTTCATTAATATCCTCCTTTTTATTTTTCCATTACAAATTTCTTATTGCCACTAAAATTCTCTAAATCTCTAAGTAGTATAAAAAATTTTCACAGAACAAGCACTATACATTTAATTTTATCATATTATTATAACCAAGCAAGATGTAAAAAAAAGTGCCAGGCACTTTTTTTTACATCTTGACATAAACATATGTTTGTATTAAAATAGAGTTAAGTTAATCAACGAGGAGGTTCGAGCTTTGGCCAGAGAAAGATTATCCCCTAATCATCTCAAGACTTTCCGGTTAATTTGTAAAAAGATTAACGAGCGGGGTTATCCCCCTACGGTCAGAGAAATTTGCCAGGAGGTTGGGGTAACCTCTTCCGCTACTGCACATAAATATCTCAATATTCTGGAAAAAAGAGGCTATATCAGAAGAGAAAAAGAGAGATCCAGAGCTATCAAGATTATTCCCCGCACTACAGGATTGCCGGTAGTAGGAAGTGTAGCCGCTGGAGAACCTCTTCTGGCTTTAAAGAACATCACTGAAATTATCCCTGTACCGGAGGAGCTCTCCGGCAATGAGGACAGCTTTATGGTAAAGGTAGAAGGTGATAGTATGATTGGAGACCATATCCTCGACGGAGACTACGTTATAGTTAAACCTCAGCAAGATGCGGAGAATGGAGATATAGTCATAGCCCTCTTAAATCAGGAAGAAGTTACGGTTAAGAGATTATATAAAGAAAATAATCATATTATCTTACAACCTTCTAATCCTCTCTACCAACCTATCATCACTAAAGAAGTAATTATCTTAGGTAAAGTTACTGGAATATTAAGGAGATTAAAGGGAGGTAAAAAGTATTAATTATGCTCTATATTGGTACCTCTGGTTTTAGTTATAAAGACTGGATAGGCCACTTCTATCCCGAACATACCGAGAAAAAAGAGATGCTCAAACTATATGCCCAGACATTTAAGACAACTGAAATTAACTCTACCTATTATACTATACCTCATCCTTCTGTTTTTTATTATTTGCAACAAAAGGTCCCTGCTGACTTTAAATTTGCGGTAAAAGCCCACCAGGAGATGACCCATAGCCGGGAAGAAAATCCCAGTATTTTTAATGATTTTAAAGAGTCTATCCAACCCCTGATAGAATCAGGTAAGCTTGCCTGTGTACTGGCTCAATTCCCCTATTCTTTTTATAATACTCCTCTCAATAGGGATTATCTTCTCCGTTTTAAAAAAAGAATGGAAGCTTTACCCTTGGTAGTAGAATTTAGAAATGCTTATTGGATAAATGAAGAAACTTTTAGAATTTTAAAAAATAACGACATCGGTTTTTGTTGTGTAGATCAACCTGCTCTCAAAGGCTTGATCCCCCCTATTGCCGAAGCTACTTCTAACCTGGGTTATATCAGATTCCACGGGAGAAATAAAGCTAACTGGTGGGAACACCAAAAAGCCTACCAGAGATACGATTACCTTTATACGGAAGAAGAATTAAAAGAATGGGTACCAAAGATTAAAAAGATTGCCGAAAAGACTGAAGACCAATATATATTTATGAATAATCATTACCAAGCTAAGGCGGTAAAAAATGCCTTAATGCTAATTAAACTACTCCGAGAAGAACTCAAAATCAGAAAAATTAAAGAAAAAGAGGAATACTAAAGAAGAGGAGATTATTTTTTTTACCTCTAAATGCAAACATATGTTTTTATTAATCATTAGGGAATAGTTGTTAATTGCTAATGGTTAGTTATTAGTGAATAGTGATTAGGGAAAAATACTGATCCTATAAATTGAAGGATTAGAGAATTGATAAATTAGTCGATCAATAGAAAGGATTTTAAAAGATGAATATGGTGCATCTGCATGTCCATTCTCAATACAGTATGCAAGATGGTCTGAGCAGTATTGAAGAATTAATTAGAAAGGCTCTTAGTTTTAAAATGTCCGCTCTGGCTTTAACTGATCATGATGGCCTTTATGGAGCAATTCCCTTTTATAAGCAGGCTCGTAAAGTCGGGATAAAACCCATTATTGGCTGTGAATTAAGAGTTAAAAATGAGCTAGCAAGTGGAAAAATCTATCATCTAATCCTTTTAGCTAAAGATCAAAAAGGATACCAAAATCTCTGTCAGTTGATCACCGGAGCACATTTATCCCATCCTGACTCTATCCCGGCCCTGGAGAAAGATATTCTACCCCAGCATAGCCAGGGAATTATTGCCTTAAGTGGTTGTAGTAGAGGAGAAGTAAATCAACTTCTGAGGGCAGAAAATAACAAAGAAGCAGAAAAAACTGCTGACTACTATCGACAGATATTTGGACCAGGAAATTTTTATTTAGAATTGTCTTTCCATGGCCTTCCTCAGGAAAGAGAAATTAATCACCGCCTGATCGAGCTAGGTAAAAAACTTAACCTTCCTTTAGTAGCTACTAACAATATTCATTATTTGGAAAAGAATCAGGCTTCTATTCAGCGTATTTTAAATAAGATCGCCAATTTAGGAACCAGGGAGAGATTTTATCATCCGAGGCTGGAAAGCGAGGAATATTACTTTAAATCTCCTGCAGAGATGAATCAGATATTTTCCCATCTTCCCCAGGCCCTAAAAAATTCAAGAGAAATCGCCGAAAAATGCAACTTATCCCTGGAACTGGGCAAAATTCACCTCCCCACCTATCCTCTGCCTTCCCCTTATTCTTCGGCTCACGATTATTTGCAAGAACTCTGCCGGAAAGGGCTGAAAAAGTATTACCCTTCTCCCCCTCCAGAAGTTAAAAATCGCCTGGAATATGAATTAAAAATAATTAACCAGATGGGATTTGCCGGTTACTTCTTGATTGTCCGCGATATAGTTCACTTTGCCAAACAACATAATATCCCAGTAGGGCCGGGAAAAGGCTCTGCAGCCGGCAGTCTAGTCTCTTATCTCCTGAATATCACTGAGGTAGACCCGATCAAATATCAACTCTTTTTTGAAAGATTTCTCAACCCGGAAAGAATAGATCTTCCAGACATAGATATCGATTTTGGCCAGGTAGGAAGAGATAAAGTAATCTCCTATATCTTCAAAAGATTCGGACATAATCGCGTTACCCATGTGGGTACTATCACTACTTATGCTGCCCGTTCAGCCATTCGGGACACCGGGAGAGCGCTGGGTTTTCTTCCTCAGGAAATAGATAAACTTACCCGATTAATGCCTATCTTTACCTTCCCGGGAATAATTAAGGCTTCTTTAGAACAAATACCTGAATTACAAAAGCTCCCCCAAAATAAAGAACCCTTAAAATCTTTATTCTCCTTTGCTCAAGCCATTGAGGGTAAACCTCGACATCTTTCTGTTCACTCTTCTTCTGTGATTATCTCCGACCAACCCCTCTCCACGATAATCCCTTTGGAAGTTTCTAATCGGGGAGAAATAGTTAGTCAATACGAGAAGGAAACTATTAAAGATTTAGGCTTATTAAAGATAGACCTTTTGGGTTCCCGCGCCCTCGCGGTAATTAAAAAAACTTTGCAAAAGTTAAAGGAAAAAAATATCTATCTTAATCTTAAAAATATTCCCCTTGATGATAAGTCTACCTTTTCTATCCTGCAAAAGGGTCAGACCCTGGGAGTATTTCAGGTAGAAAGCTCAGGAATGGCTTCTCTGCTGAAAAAACTTTCCCCTGCTCATTTAGAAGATTTAATTGCTGCCCTATCTTTATATCGTCCAGGACCACTGAATAGCGGAATGACTGAACTCTATCTCAAAAGAAAACAACAAAAAGAAAAGGTTGTTTATTTACATCCCCAATTAGAATCTATTTTAAAAGATACTTACGGAGTTATTCTCTATCAAGAACAGGTTATGCAGGTAGTTTCTACTTTCGCCGGCCTCAGTCTGGGAGAAGCTGATCTCTTTCGTCGCGCCATCAGTTCTCGTTCACCAGTAGAAATGGAGAAGCAAAGAAATAACTTTCTTAAAAAAGCTATTCAGCAAGGAAATTCTAAAAAAGAGGCAGAAAATATCTTTAACCTTATCTCTAAATTTGCCCACTATGGTTTTAATAAAGCTCACAGCACCTCTTATGCCTTAATCTCCTTTTACACCTGCTATCTCAAAGTACACTACCCTGCTTACTACTTTGCTTCTCTACTCAGCTATGGTATGGGTTATTATTCCACTGACCGTTATATTCAGGAAGCTCGCCGCTTTGGAGTAAAAATACTCCTCCCCGATATCAATAAAAGTGAAGACACTTTTACCGTAGAAGAAGGCGCCATTCGAGTCGGGCTGAGTCAGGTAAAGGGAATGGGAGCAAAACATTTGGAATCCATCCTATCCTTACGCGAAAAATATCAAGGCTTTGCTTCCTTATATGATTTTTGTTGCAAGATTAACGGCTCAAGAATAACCCAGTCCTTAATAGAAAATCTAATAAAGGTGGGCGCCTTTGATTTTACTGCTTACCCTCGTGCAGTATTGTTAACCCTTCTACCCCTAACCTTAAAAGAAATCAAAAAAAGGGGTAAAGAAGGGATGCAGAGGCAGATATACAAAAGAGAAGAAATTCCCTCTGTCGAACTTTCTATCTCAGGATCTATCCCTGTTTATCTTTTTTCTAAATTCCGACAAATGAATTTAGAAAAAGAGGTACTCGATTTATATATCAGCGATCATCCTTTAAGTAAATACAATGGAAAACTACCTTCTTCCCCTCTTACCAGTTCAAATCAGATAAAAAACACCAGTGCTGGTCAATCTATCCTTATAGCTGGAATATTAATCCAGCTGAGAAGGCAGTTCACCAAACAAAAAGAGGTTATGGCTTTTCTCCTTCTGGAAGATAAGGCAGGTCTATTTGAAGTAATTGTTTTCCCCTTAATTTATCAGAAATACTCCTCTCTTTTTTATCCGGAAATCCCTCTTTTGATCGAGGGGATGGTAAATAAAAAGGATGGTGATTACAAAATAATTGCCCGCAAGATAACTAATATTAATTTGTATCTTGGAAAAGAAAAAGTAAAGATAATAAAAGATATAAACAATTAACCAGAAAGGGTCTAAAATAAAATGATGAGTGATAATCATCGTCTACCTATAATTCATCTGGATCTGGATGCATTCTTTGCTTCCGTAGAGCAAAGAGATAATCCGATTCATCAAGGAAAACCTCTAATCGTAGGTGGAATTAGTGATGGGGGTCGGGGCAACTTACAACGCGGGGTAGTCTGTGCTGCCTCTTATGAAGCCCGAAAATACGGTATCTATGCAGGCATGCCTATCTGGGAAGCACACCAGAAATGCCCGAAAGGAGTCTTTCTTCCTGCCCGACTAAATAAATATATCAAGGAATCCAGAAAATTCTTTCAGATCTGCAGTGATTATACTCCGCTAATCGAGCCTCTGGGTCTGGATGAGCTCTTTTTAGATATATCAGGTTGTGAAGCACTCTTTGGCTCGAGTGAAATTATTGCCAAAAAAATCAAAGAAAGAGTAAATCAGGAATTAGGACTTAAGGTTTCAGCGGGGATAGCTCAAAATAAACTTTTAGCCAAAATAGCCACTAATCTGGGAAAACCTGATGGCTTCTTTACCCTTTATCCTGAAGATGTCCCCAAGATTCTCTATCCTTTACCCTTATCTTCTCTCTGGGGTATAGGTAAGAAGACAGAAGAACGATTAAAAAAATCGGGTATCTATCTAATAGGTCAATTAGCTCAAATTCCTGAACCTGTTTTGGAAAATCTATTGGGGAAAAACGGAAAAAGACTAAAACTTCTTGCTCAGGGTCTGGATAACAGCTCGGTTACTATTCCCACTAGTAAAAAATCTATCAGTAAAGAAACGACTTTTAGTGCCAATATAACTGAAAGAAATATCTTAATCAAAGAACTACTAAAACTTTCTCAAGAAGTGGGTTATTATGCTCGCAAAGAAGGTTATCAAGGGAGAACTGTTACCTTAAAATTAAGATTTCATAATTTTACTACTCTAAACAAATCGATCACCCTGGAGAATCCTACCCATATTGATGAAAACATCTTTAAAATAGCCCTAAAACTTCTTGATAAAATAAAAATTAAAAAAGGAGGAGTAAGATTGCTGGGTATTAAGCTTTCTAATTTAACCTGTTCCAACCAATTAATACAACTAAATTTACTGAATAATAAAGAGAATAAATGGGTCCAGCTTACCTATACCCTGGATCGGCTTAGAGAAAAATATGGATTTACAGCTATAACCAGGGCAACTCTCTTAGAACAAGAAAAAATAGAGGATTAAGAATTTTTATGGTACAAGAAAACTATAATAATATAAAGATATAAATCCTTTTTAATTCAAGTTTTTGTGGCTTAATCAATTCTATCAAGTATCTATGGCCTGTTGATTATTAAATATAAATTTCTTTTGCCAATAATATTTAGGTAATACCATTCTTAACTTGCATTTAGAACCTTGAAAAACTGTTGATATTACAATATATTTAGAGTATGAAAATCTGCCCTCACTAAGGCAGTAAAAAATGGTGGCATCTTGCAACCGGTCAAATCAGGTATAGTAGCTGTGGCCTGACCAGAAAAATGTCTAAAAATGTCTGGAAAAAGACTCGCATTTCACCTTACTGGGAAGGCAGGTTGGTGGATTATTTCTGTCTTGGTGTATCGGCTTATCGTCTGAGATTTCAAGTACCTTACAGCCAATTGACCCTCCAGAGATGTTTTAGAATGTTTAGAAAAACTATTTAGCAGGATACCATCAAAGACTTGGAACCTCTTTCTGGAGAGATCAAAATGGATGAAACCATGTTCGGTGGCAGAAGACCTGGAAAACGTGGCTGGGAAGCAACCGGTAAATAGATCATCTTTGGTAGCTATCAGAGAAAGGGGAAAGTCTTTACTTTTCTTATCTCATTACGGGCCAAAGAGACCCTGCGACCCTTAAAAAAGTGATTTCAAATAACGGTTTGCGGATACAAGAAGTTGCGTGATGAGCAATTTGGGGCAATCTTTGATTTCCTTTTTATCCGCTGTTAGATGATCCAAAGGGCAAGGTTGTAAAGCAAACGCAGAGTGCCAGAGCCCACCTAAATTGATTTTCATGTTATAACCTTAACAAATAGTTGTTCTTCTTCAGCCAGTCATTATATTTTTCATAGTCAGGGAGCAACATTTTAACCTTATTCCAGAATGCTTTCGTATGATTTCTCTCTTCAAGATGAACAAGTTCATGGACAATAACATAATCTATTACGGGCAAAGGAGCCATAATAAGTCTCCATGAAAAATTCAAATTTCCATTAATAGAAGAAGATCCCCATCTTTTTTGTGCACCTGTAATATTTATCTTATTGAATTTAAAACCTTTTTTATTTGCATAAATTTTAATTCTTTCTGATATTTTTTCGTAAGCCATCTTTTTATACCATTCAACAAATAAATCTCTTGCCTTCGGTAAGGTATCTTTTGAAAGATAAAATCTATTTTCAAATTTCAATGGTACTTCCATATCATCCACAATTTCTAATTTGTAGTATCGTCCAAGATAGAGAAAACCTTCACCGCTTATAAATTCCTTGGGAACAAATTTTGGGTCTCTTAAGGCTATTTCCATTTTCTTTTGTTTAATCCAATCTTTGTGTTTAGATACAACTCTCATAATGGTTTCATTGCTAACATCAAAAGGCGCTTTTACAATTAGTGTGGCATCATCTGTTATCTGTAAGGCTATACTTCTCCTTTTTGTTCTTATGATTTCTTTTATTTCTATATCTCCTACATTCATAGTCCTATCTCCTATATATATGCCCGGCAAGTTCCATCAATCTCTGGGCAATAACATTTCTTTTGTCAAAAATATTTGAATAGACATAAGGTGCCTGTTCTTCTCTTACAGATAGTATTTCTCCTTTACCCGTTTTATCAGTCTTTCCATATTTACCCAGCAGATGGGATATTATATATGCCTTGAGCTTCTTTTGTTTTGAATTGCTCTCCCAAAAGCCAACCACCTGAATCTCCCTACTTATAATTTCTATTATATCCCTTGTTAATTCAACCAAATGATTAATCTCCTTTTCACTCATCTCTTGGATAGAAATTTTTCCATATATTTCTTGCTTTAAAAGTCCAAAAAACGGCATCTCTTTCTTGGGGTCAAATCCAAAGATTTGTTCAGCTTCTCTTCCCTTTTTCAGTGATTCTCTGATAATTTCAAGTTCTTTTGCAAGAAGTTTCCAATTCTCTTGGTATGCTTCAAGAATCTGTTTCAGTCTATCAGAAAATCGCTCGTAAAACTCAGGGTCTTCTTCGTAGTGTTTTCCTATATGCTCCACAATGGCACATTTGAGTTCTTCAGCTTTCGCTTTGTCTGACTTCTTCTTTAATTTTGTAATAAATTTATCTTCTAAAAGGGGGGTTGGTGGTATTTTAGGATTCACTCCTTTTGAAATAAGATACTCTTCAACAATCTCTCTTATCTTTTTACTTGCATCCCTTATGCTTAGTTTATCATCTCTGTATCTACTTCTCGCCGATTCCGCTATAAAACTAAGAACCTTTAAATCAGTAACATATTTTAATACCTTTGGGTCGGGGAGCACAGTATCTATTGCTTTATTAAATTTTCTTACAAGCATGATGAATTCATTTCTTACTTCTTCATCAACCAAAAGGTCTATGCATTCGTCTATATTATCCCTCCAGTTTTCTATTTTATATCTCTTAAAGAAATCATTGATAAGATTGTGTTTGAATTTTAATTCATCAATACTTTTGGCTTTGTTTTTGACAACTTGTGTGATCTCCTCTATATCCTCATCAGCATAAATAGCAAGAGCCTCTCTTAAATGCTTTAAGACTCCAACATAATCTACGACAAAACCACAAGATTTGTTTTTGTAAACTCTGTTCACCCTTGCAATTGCCTGCAACAGATTATGTTCTTTTATCACATTATCTAAATACATAACTTGTTCAATTGGTGCATCAAAACCAGTAATCAGCATGCTCTGAACAACCAAAATACCAACCTCACCTGAGATACCGCCATCGTCAGTTTTATCAAAAGGAAGCTTGAAACTTTTTATTATCCTTTCCTGCTTGTTTTCGTCTGTATAAGGGTGATATTCAGGTGGATCGTTTGCCAGTCCTGATATAACTACACCAACTTTTAATTTCTCAAGTTGAGATACATCTATCCTGTTTGCGTTGTCTTTTCTTAACCCTTCTATTTTTTTCTTTAATGCATTTTCAAGGGCTTCTTTATATCTAATAGCCGCAAGTCTTGAGGCAGTTACTACCTGAGCCTTAAATCCATTTGGAAAAACATGAGTGACATAGTGCTCTATCATATCATTTGCCTTATCTCTTATCACATTTATATCTTCCAGATATGCACACCATGTGTATCTTCCTATAATTTTTGCTTTCTCTTCTGCCTCAACTATTGAGAAGACTTCTTCAAACTTTGCATTTGCTGCCTCTTCATCGGAAAGCTCTGCACCATGAACTCTTCCTTCATAAACAATGTCAACCGTTACACCATCTTCAACCGATTGTTTTATATTGTATTTGTCTATATACTCACCGAAGGTCATTTCAGTTTTCGCAATTGGTGTACCTGTGAACGCAACTTTTACAGCATTGGGCAGGGCTTTTTTCAAATTTGCCCCTAATAGTTTATACTGAGTCCTATGGGCTTCATCAATCATAATAAGAATGTTGTGCGAGGTATTAAGCACAGGGAACTCTCTTTCAAGTTCTCTCTCCTGATACTTGTGAATCATGCCCATAACCAGGTCTGGAGTATTTGTTCTCAAAAGTTCCTGAAGTTCTCTTATACTTCCTGCAAGATTTACAGTGAAACCTACACTTTTTGATGTTTCATTTAATTGCTTCTGCAAGTCTTTTCTATCTGTTACAAAAACCACCTTGAAGTTGCTGAGTTCAGGGTTGTGGTAGAGTTCCCTCACAGCATACATCATTGTTAAAGATTTTCCGGAGCCCTGAGTATGCCAGATAATCCCCCCTTTTTCTTCTGGAGTGCTTCCTTCTTTTATCTTCTTTACCATCTTCTTAACAGCCCTGAACTGCTGGTATCTTGGTACAACTTTGATAACACCAGCCTTGGGGTCTTCTTTAAAGATTGTAAAGTTGTGAAGTATATCAAGAAGATTCTCCTTTGTTAATACTCCCTGCGTTAATACCTGCTGGCTTGTTATGTTTTTATCTGGAGTTATATCCGAGAGTTTATAAGGATAAGGGTCTTTCCACTCAACAAAATGCTCATATTCTGTGGTTATAGTGCCATATTTTGCCACCTGGTTTGAAGTAGCAATCATAAAGAAGTTATACCAGAAGAGTTTTTCATCCCCTTCCTTTACCCCTCTTCTATTGGAATACCTCATAAGCTGAGTAATCGCTTCTCCAATGGGGTCTGCAATGGCTGGAGATTTACATTCCACAGCCACTAATGGCAAGCCATTTACGAATAAAACAACGTCTGGAACTATATGTTTCTCCGTTCCTGAAACATTTACTTTAAACTGAGATATGGCAACAAAGGAGTTATTTTCAGGATTTCTGAAGTCTATAAATCTAACCGTTGGACTTTTCTCTCCTGTCTTACGGTTTTCTGAGACAGAAGTATTTTCAAGAAGTAAATCATGAATCTCATGGTTTGCCTCTAAAAGAGAGTTTGCTTGAGGTGTTGTTACTCTTCGGACAACCTCATTTATCTGGTCATCTTCAATCCATGGATTTATCTTTTTGATTGATTGTCTTAAAACATTTTCAAGAATCACTTCTCTAAAACTTTCACGGAATTTTATGCTTTCGCCAAAAATAGGCTCTTCTTTACTATCAAAACCTTCAATCTCTTTTACATCTTCAGTGTCTGCTTTATTCTGCCTGTAAATTTTCCAGCCAAGTTTTTGAAGATGGGCAAGAAAGGGATTTTCAGCGTAATGTTCTTCATCAAGCAGTGTGAACATTTTCTTCTACCTCGTTTATTAAATGATTAACTCTAACTTTGCCAGTAAGCAAATCCTCCATAAGCCCTTGCTTTAATCTCTCAAGTTTTTCCTTGTATTTTTGTTCTTTTTCTATGGTTTCGTCAATTTGCGAGAGAATTTCAGCAATGAGTTGTTGTTCGGGGAGGGAGGGGAGAAGTATTAATAAATATTTTAATTTTGAAGCATTGAATCCTTCTTGAGCACTTCCAGATAAGTTCGTAAAGATTTGTGTCCAATAATAATAGGAATTGAAAAAATATCCTAAAAATTGCGGATTAACAATATTATTATTTGTTCTAATTCGTATAAGATAAGATGCAAAGATGGAATTTGGCGGATTTTTAATTATATAACTTTTGCCTGTTGTGGCTCCCGTTCTTGAAAACACTATATCACCATCTTCTAATTTGTATTTCACAATTAACTTTTCATTTATTTTACAGAAAGGGACTAAATCCCAATTAACATTATTATCTTGTATATCAGTAATACGTAAAAATTTTGGTCCTAACTCTTTATTTATTGCGGATGAAGTATATCCGTATTGGATAGAATTTACTATATTCTTTCCCAATCTCACAACTCCCCACTCCTCCGGTATTCTTCCAAGTGGTGAATCTTTGAATTTGTGTGTTTTTTCGCTCCTTATGTTCCAGTTTTCATCTACGCCCTTGGTCATTAAATCCTGCATCAAGCCCTGTTTTATGCGTTTATATTTTTCTATGATTTTGTCTGTCTTTTCTATAGCATTGTCAACGGTCTCAAGTATTTCGGCAATTTTGCGCTGTTCGGGGAGGGGAGGATAATTTAACTCAAAATCTAATATATCCATATCATTAACGCTTGGATATGTAGTACCTGTCTCTCTCTTTCCCAAATGATCTAAAAATACCTTCCTTGATAGAGAATAAAATAAGAAGTTATTGTTCTGTGAATTTAATACCAATAGCGCAGGACTAACATAAAGAACCTCTTCTTTAATTTTAGAAATTGCCCCACGCGTTGGTCTAACTTTTGATATTACAATATTTCCTGTTTTAGCCTTCAAGCAATGCTCCGGTGCAGTTTTTTCTTTTATAGTATATTTTTTGGAACAAATATCTATATCTCCAATTTCTAAATAAGGATAAGATTTCTTTTTAGAAATACTTTTAATAATCTCACAAACCTCCCCCAACCTTACCCTTCTCCACCCTTCAGGCAGTTTTTCCATCTCATTAACTTTTGCCATTGAAATATCACTAATTAAATTTTTGTGTGATGAGTCTTTGAGCCTTTGCGTATTTTCGCTCCTTATCTGTGCGTTTTCATCATTCATAATTCACTCTTCATCATTCCTTTGCATAACATGACATAAATTGTCCCCTTTATGTCCCCTTTATGTCCCCTTTGTCCCTTTTGTGTCCCTTAAGAACATAAAAAGTGCCTTTTCCTGTTGTTCCTTGTTTTATCAATAACCCTATATTAACTAACTCCGTTAAATCTCTGCTTGCTGTTTTTTTAGTGGTTACATTTATTTCCTGATACTCCCTATTCGTTATCTTCCCTTTCTCCTTCACATACATAACCGCCTTAATCTGCCTCTCATTAAGCCCCAGTTTTTGTAGATACTCCTCCGTATAGACATTTTTCAAAAATACCAGTGTAAATTCTGTATGGTTTGCCTCAATTTTAAATTCTGGAAGTCCCGCCTCTTTTAAGGTCTTCATCATCCTCTCAATCCCCGAGCCAACGCTTTCAACAACACCCGCAAGATAGAATATATTGAAAATCGTTGGATTTCTCGGAATGGATGTATGGGAAGTCAGTAGTTTTTCAGTAACCCAGTCTTCAGGCAATCCTCCAACATTGTAAAACAATATCCTGTCGTCATAGACCTTTATCTGCACGTTGATTGGCCTCAAATAATCCCTGTGGAGCAGGGCATTGGCGATAGCTTCCCTGATTGCTTCCAGTGGATAGTCCCAGATGTCCTCTCTCTCAAAACCCTTAATCTCATATCGTACATTTATGAAGTTTTTAATCGCTTCCTCTGTTTCTCTAAATTGATTGAATAAATTTCCCTCTATCCACCTGTCCCCGATAATCGTAATATCATCCTTTAATCGGACAACGCGAACCCTTGCATAATCAAAGTATTTTTGTGGATTCTTTCCGAATAAAAGCATGCCTGCGTTGTTGATTTTGCCGTTTTCCGTAAGCCCTAACTTCTCAAAAACTTCTTCTATCGGCTCATCAACATTAAAGACAGCCAATCGTCCATTTGCTCTGGCAGTTCGCAAAAAATTTCTGACACTATGCACATCAATCTCATCAATCTTAAAATCTCTCTCTGAAAGGCGTTCCCAACGTATGTCTCTTTGAAAAAACCTCTTAAGTTCTTCAAAGTTCATTTGTCTTGTTGTATTTCCTACTCGTTTATAATACCTACCCTCAAAAGAAATAGGGATTTCAGATTTTATTACATCAATTTTTAAAATAGATTTTCCATCTACTTCAAAAATCTCAAAATTGGGAGCAATACCAAGTTTATTTACAACACCATTGATGATATTCTGATAAGTTTTATCATCAATTTCTATTCCATTTATCTCACCCTTATCACCCACTCCTACAATAATTACACCACCATAAGAGTTTGCAAATGCAGATATAGTTTTAAAAATACTTTCGTTGAAAACTTCTTTAAACTCTAATTTATTGCTTTCTCCACTTTTACCCAATTTAAGAAAATCAGTTTTCTTTATCATATCACCACCAAAAATTCACCATTCATAAGTCATAATTCATAATTCATAATTATTATTGTATCCCAATTTCATCAAAAACTCATCCAGCTTTTTGACTTCCTCATCTCTCTCTCGTTTTAGTTCACTTAATGAAATCTTATACTTATCCCAGAGATTTTCGAAAATCTTTATAACTTCCTTTTTCTCAGCATTCAAATATTTGTTTAGTTGCTCATCAATGAGTTGATAAAACTTTTTAAGCAGCAATTCCTTTGACTCCTGCTCAGTCAATGTTTCTTTTTTCTCTATTATTTTGTCTTCTAATTCTTTCTGTTTATTGCCAATTTCTTTCTTGAATTTTTTCAGTTCTTTCTCTTTACTTTCGATCCTAAAAATCAAATCTTGCCATTTTTTAGCTTCCTTTAAGGCTGAGTCGCTTTGGCTTGTTCTTAAATCCCTGACCACGTCCTCCAAGTATTTCTTTACCTTGTTTGCTGTTTTATTACCCAGTTCTTCCTCATCCCAATCTTCTACTTCCTCAAGAATTTCATTTAATTCACCTTCAACCTCTGCATCCTTGCTTTCCTGTTCTTCAATACTCTCTATTTCTTTGTTAAAAAATTCTTTTTTTATCATTTCATCATCTATGAGGTTTTTACTCCAACCAACAGAAACTATACTTTTAAAATCATATATTAGCTCCTCCCACCAGTTTGCGAATATGCCAGATATTTTAAATTCATCAAGCACGTCAAACGGTAAGAGTTCATCCTTTAACTTTTTCACAGCATCATTTCTAAAAATCCATAGATTGTTGTTACCGTAAAATCTTTCAACCTCAGGCTTTACCTCATTCCACCAATCCAATAATTTTTGTTTATGCTCTAAAACTTTAGCTTTTAGCTTCTCATCATCTTCAATAATCTCCTTAATCTGGTTCTTATCACTAACATTTTCTTTAAACTCAAGATATTTCTCATACTTTTCTTTCAAAAAAATTTCTGGCAAGATTCCAAATTTTAACAATTGTTTTTCGTAAAGTTTAACTTCTCTTTTTGGCACACCACCAACAATATGCGCAGAAACATCTTCAATCTCGGGTTCTGGTGAATTATCCACATACCTGCGAATGTTCAGGTTAAAATCATTTTCTTTAATTTCCTTAATATCAACACATCTTGAATATTTTGGTATCTCTAACTTATTCTCAAACACAGTGGTGATTTTCTCAATATCTTCAGGTCTCAAATAGTTTTGATTTCGTCCCTCACCGTATTCCCTATCCGCATTGATGAATAAAATCTTGTTTTTCAAGTTTTCCGGTTTTTTATTCTTTTTGATAACAATCACACAGGCGGGAATACCTACATTATAAAAGAGTTTGGCGGGTAAACCGATAATAGCCTCAATAATGTCATCCTTAACCATTCCTTCTCTTATGACTTTCTCCTGACCGCCCCTGAATAAAACACCGTGAGGCATAACGGTTGCCATAATGCCACCATTTTTAAGGCTGGCAACCATATGTTGCAAAAACATTAAATCGGCTTTCTTACCTGTTTCTGGGGTAAAACCATACTTGAATCTTGCAGGAAACTGCATGTTAGTGCGCGTATAATTCTGTGAAAATGGAGGATTGGCTAAAACCCTATCGAATTGCTTGACATAACCATTTTCTAAAAACATGGGATTGGTTAAAGTATCTTCATTTTCTATATGTGCGTCTGGAATATTATGAAGAATCATATTCATTTTGCATATTGACCAGGTCAGACCATTAAGTTCTTGTCCGTAAAGGGCTATATTTTGGGGATTTTGTCCAAGTTCTTCTATATATTGCTGCGCTTCAATAAGAAAACCACCAGAACCGACTGTAGGGTCATAAATTGTCATGTCTTTCTGTGGTTTTATAATTCTGACCATCAATTTCTTTACAAAAGCAGGAGTATAAAACTCGCCACCTTTTTTCCCTGCGGAGTCAGCAAATTGTTTAAGTAGATATTCATAGGCAGCGCCAAGCAAGTCAGGAAACTCAAAGTCTTCATTTGTGAGCCTATATTTATTAAAATGGTGAATCAGGTCAATGAGTTGTTGGTCTTTAAGACGGGTCTTACCTTTTAAAGCATTAAAGTCAATGTGCTTTAAGACACCATCAAGTTCGGGGTTTTGTTCTTCTACTGCTGCAAGTGCCTTATTTAATTGATTACCGACATCTTCCTTTAAATTAAGAATATTTTCCCATCTTGCTCTATGAGGAACAAAGAATGTATCGCCGTATGAATTGGGGTCTTCCAAAAATTCATTAAGCCGATCATTTGAAAGGTGTCTAAATCTTGCTTTTAATTCCTGCCTTCTCAGTTCAAAAACATCTGAAACACGCTTTAAAAAAAGCATCCCAAAGATGTATTCCTTATATTCAGAAGCATCCATCTTTCCTCTAAGAATGTCCGCGGCTTTAAACAGATGTGTCTCAAGCTGTCTTAAGGTTATCTTTCTGTTATTCATACTATAATTTCCTCCCCCTATGCAGTTATCCTCCAATTCTAAAATCTTTTGACAGCGGGCTTAGGCATTTCCTATAACGTCCCGTGCATATATGTCGTTTTCACCATAGCGACAGCGTAGGTGAAAATGTGGCAAAGCTCAAGCCCGTACTCAAGAGCAGCATATATGCGCTGTTATAGGAAGTGCGGGCATGATTTAGCAAATTTCGGCACGGCTGCCGTATTATTTTTGCTCATTCTTTTCTGTAATATCATACTGATGATAGCAAAAATAAAAAATAATAGGCCAAACCATACATGTAAATGCACTATTAATTGGTTTTTTGGGCTTGTGCCTAAAATATAATTGATAAAAAGTGGAATTGTTGTCACTAAAGTTACAAGAAATGCTAAAATTCTACCAATATCAATGATCTTTGGCATTTCTTTACCTCCAATTATTAAAATCAACTTACAAAAATTGTTTTTTTATCTGGTTTAGGTGCTCTGATAACCATAAAAACCAGATCCTTTTTACTTTCATTATACCAACAATTAAGGATGCCCTTTGGGCTTTCAACCAAAGTATTTTCTTTTACATTTAATTTTTCACCTCCTATTTGTACTATAACCTTCTCCTTTCAAAACATAAAACGCAACATCAACAGGAGGTAATATGTTTTTTTAGTAGCTGGCCGAACAAGAGCTTAATTATTGTAATCATTACATTTTTAGTATCATATAAATTTCTTGCATCAACATTATGTGCCGTTTCCATAATTGGAGTTTCTTATAGTTTTTAGTTTGAATCATCCTATAATTCCTCCTTTTAAATTATCTTCTCCTGCCAAAATATAACAAATTGTTTCTAGCCAATCAAGGATGTCGGCATATTTCTATATCTTTGGCCTGCATTTCCGATAATGTCTTCAGCATATACGAAGTTTCGGCATAGCCGAAATTTGGGTGAGGGCGTACGCCCGAACCGTATGTCCGCTGTTATGTACAGTGCTCATTATCATTTTGTATCTCCCTCTTCCTTCACTAAAGCTAAACACAACAAGGTATGAAACACTCTATCCGCAGTGGCCTGACTGAAAGTTTCTATAAGACTCATACCATGACACACATTATTGCGAAGATTCCATCCTCTTGGATCAGTAAATAAAACTCTTAAATAAAGGCACAAATATTCTCCGAACACTTTTATTATATACTCATCCCTTAACAACTCGTCCAATGTTCTATAGTTAAATCCCCCAGAACGTGAAGACTTTAAAACAGATAATCCGATAGTCTCTGCTAAATTTCTAACTAAAGCTTCAATCTGTGGGATCAAAATATGTAGAGCAATCTCAAATTGACTATTCAAATAAGCTTCAATACCTATTTCAAACAATTTTTTTCTTCTTTCATCAAAAATTGGACATTCATATAGATAATTAACTATATCCTCAGTATTTATATTAAACTTTTTAATAAATTTATTTATTGTTTCTCTTAGGAAAAATGATCCAAATTGCATGTTTTGTGAGATTTGAAGACCTATGTGTCCATCAATGTCTTCTTCTAATGAGCCAACGGCAGCAATCTCACGTCCCTCTTCATCAATGATTTTACGAGTAAAGAGGAAAGAAATAGAGGCTTTCTGAGACAGGTCTTTTAATTGTTTTGTAACTTCATCTTTTTTAGGAACGTAATAGATAGCAATTCTTTGACATGCCGTTTTAAAATCTCCATCAATTAAACTGTTAATAAACTTCTCAATTTCATTCTTTGGAATTTCCTTTGATACCTCAAGTCTTTTCATTTCTGATGGAATATTTTTTGATATTCCTCTTATTTTAATCAGAAGTTTATTTGCTTCTCTCTTTAATCCATACTGTAAATAAATGTGGTATAATTCTTTTAACCAAGTAACTCCTGCTAAAGGTGATGCTTGCTTTGCTACCCTTTGGACCATGTCACCATATTCGAGTAATATATTTTTTGCCTTAGAAGATTCTTTATTTTTATAATAATCCGCTAACAACATTGCTGCTTTTTTGGTGGCCCAATGATTATTCCCTTTTAATAATCTTTCAAATCTATCCTCTAAATCTTTGATAATTTTTTGCTCTTCCTCTTGCGTTATCTGAATTTTTTTACTCTTTAGAAACAGTTCATAAGAAAACCCCCATAGACCTGGTTTATCATCTTCTGCTATTTTTTCTTCATAACTGATAATATTATTTTTTAACCTATCTATCCTCTCTTTATCGTTAATGGTTAATGCAAGAGATAAAGCGCGCTTCAACTTTTCTATCACATATACATCATGTTTATACAAATCTTTTTCTGCAATTTCTATAATACTATCTACAAAGATTTTGGCAATTGAATAATGCGGTTTTCGTCTGTTAATTTTTTCTGAAAAATCCCAAACCAGATTAGAATATCTTTGCCTAAGAATGGGATGTTTAGACTCTTTGGCCCTTTTTCCCCAATAAGAAAGAATTTCTGGAGTTACTTTTTGGATGCTTGGATATTCAACCATCTTTCCTTCTTTGTTAGGTAGGACAAACATAGGGCCAAAGTAAGTACCCCATCCTGATTTATCATTTGGGTAATTTTCTGTAAAATCAAAAGCCATTTGTTCCCAGAGCAGAATTTCTGGTGGGCTTTGTTCAAATTTTTCTTTTATAAAGCTTTTAATTCTTTCAGATATTTCATGCTCCGATATTTGTTCTGATAGCGACTCCAGTTGACTCAGGAACTCTCTTATTTCCTTATTTATACTCATTTTCGGCCATCCTTATTTATTACGGAGCATTGCACATAACTTAAAATAACCGAACTATTTCGTTTATGCCTCCAAATTGGTATATTTTGCGAAATACTTCGTTTATACACCACTCTGGCGAAACCTCAAATTGTAACTCTTTGTTGTCATTTACTTCCAAAATCCAAAGAGCTTTTAATCCGTCCAATATCCCGCCCGCTACCGTGAGTATAGATTTCCGTTGTTTTTGAACTCTTATCTCTTGAATATACCGTAAATCTATACCACCTTCTAAAAAATAGGTAGCAAAACTATGACACAAAGTATGAACAGTAACATGTTTAGCAATACCTGCTTTTTGGCTGGCATTTTTCAAAATCTTCTCTACCGTTCTTGTTGTCAAATGGCTATTCTGCTTTGATAAGAGGAAAGTTATAATTTTTTATCTTTTTGTTCTTTCAAGGCTTTTAATATTTTGTCAGGGGTTATGGGAAGATCATAGAACCTTATTCCAATAGCATCAAAAATGGCATTAGCAATAGCTGGAGCGGTAGCAATAGTCCCTGGTTCACCAATACCTTTAGCTCCAAAAGGACCATCAGAGTCTTCTTTCTCAATTAAGCAGGTTTCAAATTGGGGCATATCCATAGCAGTTGGAATTAAATAATCAGTTAGATTGGCATTAAGGGTAACGCCATCTTTCAGAACTTGTTCTTCCATTAAAGCCATACCTATACCCTGCATAGCTCCTCCTTCTATCTGACCTTCCACATTTTGGGGGTTAATCGCTTTTCCAATATCCGCAGCAGTATAAATTTTTAATACCTGTACATTGCCAGTTATAGTATCCACTTCTACTTCAGCGATCTGAGTAACAAAAGTATAAGCTACATATACTTTTTCTCCTCTCCCTGTTTCTGGATTAGGTTTATTTGTACGAGGGAAGAATGATGCCTCTGCTCTTAAAATTTCCCCTTTTTCTTTTACTTTCTGGGCTAATTCCCAAAAACTTATTTTATTATTCGGCTGGTCAACTCTAAAAACATAACCGCCTTTTACACTTAGTTCTGCATAATTACTTCTAAATTCTATACTTGCATAGTGATAGATATTACTTAATAGCGCTTGGGCAGCATTTTTTACTGCATTACCGGTAAAAAAGGTTTGCCGGGTAGCAGAAGAGGAGCCAGCATTTTTGGTTAAATGAGTATCCCCAGGAATAATTCTGATAACTTCTGGACTCACTTTCAGCACTTCCGCAGCAATCTGAACTACTACAGTAAGGACCCCCTGACCTACATCGGCAGCCGCAGTTCTCACTAAAATCTTATTGTCTTCTGCAAATTCAATAGAGGCAACAGAATAATCTGGAAAGCCTTCTCCATAACCAAAACCAAACATAATAGTGGCAATACCTCGCCCGAATCTTTTCATCTGGATTCCTCCTTCCAGTTAGCCATCCTAGCTGCTTCTTGAATAGTATCCTTTACTCCTACACTGGTATTCAAGATTTGTTGGTTAGGAGTAGAAGAACCTATTTCATAAGCATTCTGCAAACGAAATCTAACTGGATCAATACCTAACTCAAAAGCCAGGATATCCATCTGAGATTCATATGCAAATGCCATCTGAGTCGTTCCAAATCCTCGCATAGCTCCCGCATAAGTATTATTAGTATAAATAGTATAAGCAACTCCCTTAACATTAGGCACATTATAGGGTCCAGTACAATGATACAACCCCTTACGCACTACTGCTGGTCCACTGGAAGCATAAGCTCCTGTATCTCCAATTACTTCTACCTGCCAGGCAGTAAGATAGCCTGTTTTAGTTGCTCCAGTCTTCGCCCGAACAATAAAAGCATGTCGTTTAGATTGAGTAATCATAGACTCCTCTCTGGTATAAGTAAGCTTAACCGGTCTTTTAGTTAACATTGCTGCTAACGCAAGATGAAGATGTACAGAAATATCTTCTCTTTTGCCAAAGGCACCCCCAATTGCAGGTTGTATGATCCTGATCTTTTCCTTAGGCAAACCCAGAGCTTGAGCCATATCGGCCTGGGTATCATGAATCCACTGGGTAGCAGCCCAAATGGTGATAACTTCAGTTTTCGCATCAAAAACTCCTAATCCGGACTCAACTTGAAGAGGAATATGATCTAAAAAACTAGTTCGATATTCTTTGTCTACAATAAGATCTGCTTGGGCAAAACCTTTTTCTATATTGCCTTTTTCTAAATAATGAGTAGCCAGAATGTTTCCATTATTATGAATAGGAGGCGCATCTTTTTCTATCGCTCGAATAGGGTCTGAGATTACTTCTAATTTTTCTACCTCCACTTCGATGAGTCTTAGAGCCTGTGAAGCTATTTCTTTATTCTCTGCAATTACTATTGCTAAAGCATCGCCCATATAACGCATCTTTTGGCCTATACCTATTAATACTGGTTGATCTTTAATTATTAAACCGAAGTTCTTTACCCAAGGGATATCAGCCGCCGTAATTATTTTTACTATTCCTGGTAATTTTTCTGCCTTACTAATATCCAGTTTGCGTAAAATAGCATGAGGATGAACCGCTCTTTTAATTTTTAAATACAACATACCTTCGAAAGATAAATCATCTGGATAAAGGGCTTTGCCAATAACCTTTTCTTTGGAGTCTACTTTAATAATATTTTCCCCCACATACATTTTAGACATTTTTTTCTTTCCCCTTTTCCTCTTCTAATTGCTGAGTTAACCTTTTTGCGGCCAGATTAATAGCCTCTATAATCTTTTTATAACCAGTACATCGACAAAGATTACCAGAAATTCCTCTTTTAATCTCTTCAATATTAGGATGGGGGTTTTCTTCCAACAATTTTTTAGCAGCTAGCACCATTCCAGGAGTACAAAAACCGCATTGCACGGCTCCCGTTTCTATAAAAGCTTCCTGAATAGGATCTAATTTACCCTTTTCTCCTAGACCTTCAATAGTAATTATCTCAGCTCCATCCGCTTGAGGGGCTAAAACCAAACAGGATGCCACTAATTGATGGTTCATTATTATCGTACAAGCACCACATTCGCCTTTTCCACATCCTTCTTTAGTTCCAGTTAAATGAAGATCATCTCGGATTAAATCCAGTAAACGAGTAAAAGGAGTAGTCTCGATCTTTCTTTTTTGTCCATTAATAATAAATTCAATGGTTAATTTATGGGTAGACATTTGTCCCTCCAGCAAGAATATATCTCTTCCAGACAATGAATCATTATTCTTCTGGCTACTTCTTTTCGATATTCTTTAGTTCCTCGGATATCGTCAATAGGTGAAATTTTGTCTTCCACTAATTGCGCCAGTTTAGTAAAATTCACCTGGCTAAAAGTTTTGCCTATCATTTCCTCCCTCACCTCTTTAATCTCCAGTGGTGTAGGAGCTATCGAACTGAGACAAACCTTTGCTCCTTGAATAATTTGATTATCCTCGCTCATTTTCACTACCATTGCCAAAGCAATGGTAGAAATAGCTAAAGCCTTTCTTTTTCCTACTTTAACCCAGCTACTATAACAATTTTGAGGAGGTAAAGGAAGGATTATCTGAGTTAATAATTGATTGGGCTTAAGAATGGTTTTTTTAGGCCCAGTAAAAAATTGCTCAGCAGGTATGATATTCTTTTCATCCGAAGAGAGTAATACCAGCTTAGCTTCATAAGCTATTAAAGGGGATAAAAGATCTCCAGCTGGAGAAGCATTTACTATATTGCCCCCTATAGTTCCTCTATTTCTAATCTGGGGAGAACCTATCTCTGCTGCTGCTCTGGACAAAATTGGGAAATAATTTTTTATCTGAGGAGATTTTTCTAATTGGCTATGAGTGATCATTGCTCCGATAGAAACCTCGGAACTGTTTAATTCTATCTTTTTTAATTCAGTAAGATTCTTTAAATCCAGCCAGCCGGCAATTTCATATAAGCGGTCGTGGTATTGAACTAATAAATCACTCCCCCCGGCAATTATTTTAATTTCTTTTCCATACTTAGATAAAATTTCTAAGGCTTCCGGTATTTGCTGGGGAGAAAAATACTGACCCTCTTGATTTTTCAAGTGATGATTATCCATAAGGTTTTATCAACCATCCTGTATATATGTTTATTTTAACATTATAAACCTTCTTTTCAAATAGAAAGTTATAAAAATTAGCTTATCTCCTTTTTATCACTCAAATCACTCTATTCTTCATCTTTGAAATCAATCAACTTATCCTTCTATAAACTGGAATAAAACAGATGAAGATAATTTTTCAAGATACTGGAGATTAGAAAAATGACTTGCTGTTCTTCTTGATTATTTATTTCTTCCAAATTTTGATGACCAAAAGTGATCAATTCACCTTTTTTATCATAGTTCAATTTTAGGTTTTTCTTTCTTAATCTTAAAGTAATTAAATAATTATTTTCTTCTCTTTCCATAAAAAAGCCACTATTGTTACTATTTTGAAAATCTTCTCTATTAATAAAAAGAGTAAGTTTATCCCGATATGGTTGGCCCTGATAAGGGCAAAAAGTAGCACAATTTCCACATTCATTACAAAGGGCATCCAGGTGTAGTATTTGATAAAAATCTTGAAAAATGTTTTCTTTATGTAATTCTATAGCCACGTTAGCTCGGTTAGGGCAAACATCTACACATTTATTGCAGAGGATTTTACAATTTAAACATCTTTCTGCCTCTTGCTGGATAAATAAATTCTCCTCCTTACCTAATTTCCCCAGGATAATTCGTCCTTTTTTCTGGTAAATTTCTTTAAGGAGACCTTTCTTATCCGGATGAAGAGAAATATCCTTCACATTTATGCTTTTCTTCAAGGAGTTTTCCCTTTTAATAATCGCTTCTGCCACTTTACGGGCATCAGCGATCGCTTGAACTACGGAAGAAGGACCACGATAGACATCTCCACCTATAAAGACATTATTCAAATTTGTTTCCAGGGTTTCGGGATCAACTTCTAACTGATTTTTCTGATTAATATTTATACCTTTTTGCCTCAAAAGGGAAATATTCGGTTTCTCTCCAATGGCACTGATTATTGAATCTACTTTAATCTCCATTTGTTTATCGGTAGGAATAGGTTTTCGACGACCACTCTGGTCTGTCTCACCCAAAACCATTTGACGACATTTTAATATACCATTGGACCAGAAAGACTCTGGAGCTAAGAGGGAATAGAAATTTACTCCTTCTTGAAGAGCAAGCTTAAACTCTTCTGGATAGGCTGGCATTTCCTGCTTAGTCCGACGATAAAGGAGGTAAACTTGCTCTACCCCTTGGCAGCGTAAAGCTGCCCGAGCACAATCCACGGCAGTATTTCCTCCACCAATTATCGCTACTTTTTTACCTAACCAGATATTCTTTCTTCTCTGATTAAAAGATGATAAAAAATCAAGGGCTTCATAGATTTTTTTATTATCACCTGATAAAGATAATTTCTGAGAAATCCCTGCTCCAATTCCAATAAAGATATATTTATATCCCTGCTCTTTTAATTGATCCAGGGAAATCTCTTCTAATTCTCCTGGTTGAAAATTAACTCCCATTTTCTGGATTATGGAGATATCTTTCTCAATGGCTTCCCCAGGTATTCTAAAACTTGGCAAGACCTGACCAACTACTCCTCCGGGAGATTCGCTCCTATCCCAAATAGTTACTTTAAAACCAGCTTGAGCTAAAAAGTAAGCCACAGATAATCCTGCTGGTCCTGCTCCAATAATCGCCACTTGAGCTCCTAAGGGTTCAAAGGGTTCACTCTCTCTTATAGGAAGCTTACTTTCTGCCTGTTCTGCCACTATCCTTTTCACTTCTCGAATATTTACTGCTTGATCATAGTCCAAGCGGGTACAATTATCTGCACACTTCTGTTCACAAATATATCCAGTAATATGAGGAAGAGGGTTTTTTAGATAGATAAGTTGCAAAGCAGTATTATATTCCCCCTTCCCAGCATAAAAAATATATTCCGGAATATCTTGCTGAATTGAACAGGAAAAAACACAAGGAGCTACATAACAATCCATAAGGGGCAATTCTTTATCAATCTTGCAACTCTTATTCCCCCTCCATTCTTTTCGGTAATACTCTTCTTCTTTTGCCTTTTGACTTAATCTCTGTAATTTGGTTAGATCAATCCCTTCACTCTCTCCCTGTTCGCTCATACTTTCCTCTAATCTTCGAGCCATTTCTCCCATCCTTAAATAACCTCCGGGTTTTAGTAAATCAGTAACCAGGGTAATGGGCGAAATACCTGTGGCATAGATCTGCTGAATATTTATTTGCGAGGCTCCTCCAGCATAGGAGATAGGAAGTTTACCTTGAAATTCGCGAGCTAAATAATAAGCCAAAGTAATGGTAAGAGGAAATAAGATACGTCCGGATAAGTACATTTCTTCTCCCGGGAGCACCTCTCCCTTATTTACAGTAGCTAAAGTATTAGATAATTTTATTCCCAAGTGAAGATTACTCTCCTGAGCAGATTCTGCTAGATTAGTCAATATGGACTTTGCTTCCCCCCATTGTAAATCATTTTTAAAACTAGATTCCTTTAGAGTAATATAATCAAATCCCAATTCATCCAGTAAAGTTCTTACCTTATCTAGCCCCAACAAGGTGGGATTTAATTTAATATAGATAGATAATTTTTTCTCTTTCAGAATATATTTCCCAATCGCTTCGATTTCATCAGGAGGACAACCATGCATAGTAGAAAGAGTAGCAGAATGAGCAATGTGGGGCGAGATCGTTCGCGAAATACCTTTTAAAGATTCAATTTTATCTGGAGAAGAGATAGTCTCCTGCCAATCTTCCTTTTGTAACCAGGTTTCTAACTCTTCTAGATAACGATTAAATTCCTGATGGTGAGATGAATCGGTTAGATTACTAATAAAAGATTCCATCCCGGGTGATTGAATACCTTTCAGGTCATAACCTATGCTCATATTAAAGACAAAAGAAGGCTTTAAGTTTGTTCTAAAACCAAAAGCTTCCTCAATAAAATGTAAGAGAATCCAGGCTTTAGCATATTCCTGATAAGCTTGTTTTAAAGATAGTTCGGTAGACCATTCGGTATTATAACCTTCATCCCGAATATCAATACAGGGTTTATCTATAGTTAGATTATCTAATTTTTGTACTGTTTTTAACTCAATAAAACGAGCTCCCACCAGATAGGCAGAAATAATATTCTGGGCTAATTGAGTATGTGGTCCAGCTGCCGGACCCAGAGGTAGAGCACAATTTTGATCAAATACCTTGCTTACCCTTTGGGTTTTTTTACGAAAAAAACATGATTCTGGAATACCAAAAATAGTTTTATGCTGTAAATATTCATTGACTATCCAGTATAATAAATCTCGAAAAGGAATTGGTCTCATCTTATCACCCATAATTTATCTCCTTTTTTAAATAAATAGTTTTATATCATACCCTTTGTATATTCATCCCAGACCAGAAGAAGAATTCAATTACCAGTTTACTATAATCTCCTTTACTAATCAGATGATGATTACCTAAAGAATTTTTTAAGAAATAGTCCACTCTTTCATCTAATCTGAACTTAATCTGAGTTCGACATAGGTCTGGTGAATTTAAGTTTTCTACTATCTCTCCACCCGATATAAAATATTTTTCTCCTTTAGCCGATAGTTTAAAAATTGTACCTCTTCCTTCTTGAATAATTCCCCTTACTCCCACCCCTAAACCAGATTCAAAGTGGGTATTAAGAGAAAATTTTTCTGCCATCTGCAAAGGTAAAGTACAATGCGCAAAGGTTACTGTGTTTCGGGATATATCTATACTGGAAGGGTTAGCCATAAAAACTGGTTCATGAGTTAAATAGTTTAGCAGGAGCATTGATAAAAGAGCGGGTATATCACCCTCGCAACCTGCTATAATACCCTCATCATTCAATAAAGCTAAAGCCAAACAGGCAGTATCTTGAAAATTTTCTATCAAATCAAAACATCTAATGGTAAGACCAGAAAGTTTGAATCTTTCGATCAATGATTTTAGACTGGTATAAATCTTTAATGCTCTCTGGATGGAAGAAGGATTAAAATCTTGATCCTTAATTAATTTCAATTTAGGAGGAATAAAATGATTTTCCTCTTTTATTTCCTTAAATAATTCCTCCATTTTAATATCTATTAAAGAGACTCCCAATATTTTTTTAATCCTTCCATAATTAACCTCACTGGAAATAAGCCAGTCAGAAGGATGACCAATAACTCCCAATCTAGTAGAATCTAATTTATTCTTAACCTGAAAAAATTTTTCAATTTCTTTTATCCTCTTAGCAATGTAATCACTATCTCCATGGATAATCTCTGCTCTTTCCCCTTTTTGCCTTAAGAAAGTAGCAATCTCTAATGAAGCAGCTAAAGAATTGTGTCGGGAACTGGCTAATAATAAAAATGGTCCTTTTATCTCGGAAAAGAGAGATTTAAATTTCCCTTCTACTCCCCCGGTTTTGATAAAAATTAGGGGAAGATATTCTTTATGACTAAACTTTTTTATCTCTATTTCCTCTATTCTTTTACCCAATTTTTCTTCTATGGAAGGTATAAAATCTTTTAAACTTTGGTCAATATATTCCTGATTATGCAAAACCGAAGAAAGATTAAACAAACCTATTCTCATCCACTCTCTCCTTATTCAATATTTATTGCTCATTAATTCACTATAGTAAACTTTGATCTCCTTATCTTAATTCTACATCACACCCTCTATTTCCTTCATTTGCATAAAAAACTTTAATAAGTTTTTTCTGGTTATTTTTTTAAAAAGAGAAGACACTTCCTGAAAAAAATATAAATTTTCTTTTTATGATCTCTTTCAGGAAATTAAAAATTTACTTTCAATCTCTAATTTAGTCCCCTTGTAAAGTTTACGAATAAAAATTATAATTAATTTAGAATTTTAAAGTTATAATAACAAGGGAGCGGATAGGTCCTGGTGGGCCTTGCGGACTTCAAATCCGTGGGCGGCAATTAATATTAATTGCCGCGGTGGGTTCGATTCCTACCCCTCCCGCCAACTTCTATAAATAAAAGAAGGAGCTTTTTATTTTTGAACCAAAAAATTGTCCAAAAAAAACATAATCATCAAATAAATCTAATCCTTTCTCAGATACCTAGCGTAGAAATACTCCTACAGAATGAGGAATTAAAAAAATTAAGTACTAAATACTCCCGTAAAGTCCTCGTTCAAGTAATAAGAAAAGTCCTCTCTAGAGAGAGAAATCAAACCAAAAAAAGTGGTAAAACCTATTCTAATTCCGAGAGAATAAAAGAGATAAAAACATCTTTAGCCCTGGAAAACCAAGATTATTTAAAAAGAGTAATTAATGGTAGCGGAGTAATATTACACACCAACCTGGGTAGAGCGCCTTTAGGGAAAGAAATTTTGGAAAGAATTACTCCCGAGTTAGAAAATTACCTTAATCTGGAGTATGATCTGAGAGAGGGAGTTAGAGGAAAAAGAGGGATAATGATAGAAAAATTACTTTATCTACTCACCCAAGCTGAAAAGAGTTTGGTAGTAAATAATAATGCTGGAGCAGTATTCTTAATCTTAAGTGCTTTAGCTAAAAACAAAGAAGTAATTGTCTCCCGTGGTGAGTTAATTCAAATTGGAGGAGGATTCCGTATCCCCGAGATTTTAGAACAAAGCGGCGCTCACCTCAGAGAGGTAGGGACAACTAACCAAACCTTTATTGAAGACTATGAAAAAGCAATTAATGAAGACACTGCCCTCCTCCTAAAAGTGCATCAGAGCAACTTTCAGATGGAAGGCTTTACCTATCAGGTGGAGATCAAAGAACTGAAAGAATTAGGAGAAAAATATCATTTACCCGTAGTAGTAGATTTAGGCAGTGGAACATTTTTAAATACTGAAAATTTTGGTTTAAAACATGAACCTACGGTGCAAGAAAATATCCAAGCTGGAGCTGATATAGTCTGCTTTAGTACCGATAAATTATTAGGAGGTCCACAAGGAGGAATAATCTGCGGTAAGGAAAACTATATTAATACTATCGCTACCCATCCTCTCTTTCGAACTCTTCGAGTAGGAAAAATCACCCTGGCTTTCTTACAAGAAATATTATTGTGTTACTTAAAAAAACAGGAAATTAACCATATTGCCCTCTGGAAAATGATCTCCTATCCCCTGGAGCAGATAGAAAAAAGAGCTAAATATATTTCCCAGAAGCTTAATCAGGAAAATATTCCAACTTTTATTATTGAGGGAGAAACCACTATAGGCGGTGGCGCCTTACCCGGACAGACTTTACCTACCAGATTACTCTTGATTAAACCTCTGGTCTCGGTAGAAGAATTTTCTAAATACTTACGTCTTTCATCTCCTCCCTTAATTGGGAGAAAAGAAAAAGAATATTTTGTCCTGGATCTTAGAACTATAGATCCAGATTTAGATGAAATGATTATAGAAATTATAAAATCAGTTTGGTTGAAAATAAAATAGTTAAAACATATAACCACAAAGAGGATTTTATGTTTGTTTTTGGTACTGCTGGACATATTGACCACGGGAAAACTGCTTTAATATATGCCTTAACCGGAATAGATCCTGATCGTTTACCTGAAGAAAAAAAAAGAGGTATGACTATCGATCTGGGATTTGCCTGGCTAACTTTACCCTCGGGGGAGAAAGTAGGGATTGTAGATGTTCCTGGGCATGAAAACTTAGTTAAAAATATGATAGCTGGAACTACTGGTATTGATGCGGTAATCCTGGTGATTGATGCCAAAGAAGGATGGATGCCCCAAACAGAAGAACATTTTCAAATAATCGAACTCCTTGGCCTACAATCTGGCATTATAGTAATTACTAAAATAGATTTAGTAAATCGACCTAGATTAGCCGAAGTTGAAGAAGAGATTAAAAAAAGAATAAAAAAGACCATCTTTTCTCAGGTACCTATAATAAAAACCAGCACTATAAACAATATTGGCTTAGCAGAAATAAAACAGAGCATCCAGGAGTTACTTCCTCAGATAAAACCTAAAAAAGATATTCAAAAGCCCCGAGTATATATTGATCGGGTTTTTACTATTAAAGGAAGTGGAACGATCGCTACCGGAACATTAATAGGAGGGGTCCTGCAAAAAGGGATGGAACTAAATATATTTCCTGGGGGACAAAAAGTTCGTTTGCGTAACCTTCAAGCCTATAAAGAAGAAGTAGAAATTGCTTATCCAGGCAGCCGAGTTGCCCTCAATTTACCCGGAATAGAAAAAAGTGAATTACAACGGGGAAATATAATTTTCGCCAATACACCAGTAAAAACTAGTAAAAATATTGATGTATATTTAAAACTTCTGCCTCCTTTTTCTAAATCTCCCCTACCCTCCGGATCTATAGTAAGTTTCTTTACCGGTACTAAAGAGACTTTTGCCCGCCTCTTTTTTTTAAACACCCCATTACTCCAGGGGGAAGAGGTAGTTCTTACTCGACTTAAACTCCAGGAGGATTTATTCACCTTTCTAGGTGATCGCTTTATTTTAAGGATACCCAGCCCTCCTCAAAATCTGGGTGGTGGCATCATTTTAGATCCTCTTGCCTATAAATATCTTCCTAAGAAAAAAGAAGAAATCAATCTTTTAAGTAGACGGATAAATCTTGACTTAAAAGAATTGATCCTGACGGAATTATATAAATTAAAATATTGTAAAAAAAATGATTTATTATCCTCGAGTAATTTTTCCGAGGAAGAAATAATGATTATGGTAAATATTTTAAAAAAGGAGAAGAAGTTATTCTCTTATCTCTCTTGGATAGTAGAAGTAGATTTCTGGCAAAACCAGAAAATAAAATTTTTACAAAAATTAAAAGAAGAGTATCAACTTGCTCCTCTATCCAATAGCTTCTCTATAAATAAATTACAAAAAATTTTTTCTTATTTGCCTATAGAGATATTTAAAGGAATAATTGATAATTTAAAAGAAGAGAATAAAGTTGGCATAAAAGGAGGGATGGTGTACTTAACTACCTATAAACCAAAAATCTCTCCTATCCAAAAAGAATATATAGAAAAGATATTAGAAATTATTAAAGCTAATCCTGCTCAACCTTTAGAAGAAAAAAATCTTCTAGCTGAGATAGAAGAAAAGAAAGAAATATTAGAATTTTTGATACAGCAGGGAGAAATAGTCAGGTTAAGTGAAGGAATTTTGCTTGAAAACAAAACTTATGATATGATGAAACACAAATTAATAGAATTTTTAAAACAAAATGGTTCTTTATCTATTGCTCAGGTAAGAGATTTACTCGGATTAAGCCGAAAATATATTATTCCTTTATTAACTAAAATGGATGAAGAAAATATTACTCGACGGAAGGAAAATGTTAGAATACTAAAAAGATAAACTTAAAGGAAAATTAATTATTACAGAGGAGAATAAACTTGGTAGAGATAAAAAGACTAACTCAACTAGTCTCAGCTGCCGGTTGAGCAGCTAAATTAAATTCTCAAGATCTCGGTGAGATCTTAAAACCTATTAAAGTATTAAAGGATGAAAAACTGTTAACTGGTTTTGAAAGGTATGAAGATGCTGCTGCTTATCATTTGAATGATGCTCAAGTTTTGCTCTTTACAGTAGATGTAATCACTCCTATAATCGATGATGCTTATACTTTTGGAAAGATTGCTGCAGCTAACGCCTTAAGCGATATTTTTGCTATGGGTGGAAATCCCTTAATGGCTTTAAATATTATTGCCTTTCCCGAGAACCGTTTAGAAGACTTAAAAGAAATTCTCCAGGGAGGAGCTGAAAAAATAGCTGAAGCAGGTGCTTTATTAGCTGGTGGCCATACCATCAAAGATCGGGAACCGAAATACGGATTAGCAGTAATAGGTTTAGTCCATCCTCAAAAAATCATCTTTAATCATAATCCCCAACTTAATGATTATCTAATTTTAACCAAACCTTTAGGTACAGGAATAATATCTACTGCCCTTAAGGCGGAAATGGTAGAAAAATCAGATCTTGATCAAGCTATTTACTGGATGTGTAAATTAAATAAATTATCTCCAGAATTATTAAATTTACCTATTCATAGTATGACTGATATTACTGGTTTTGGTTTAATAGGTCATTTAAAAGAGATGTTAAACCAGGATGGAATGGAAGCAGAGTTATGGTTAGAAAATATTCCCTATTTAAAAAATCTAGATAAATACATTTCTGCCGGAATGATCCCAGGAGGAACCTTAAAAAATAAAGAAATCTTTTCCTGTTTAGTAGAAAAAAAATCTCCTATTCCTGAAGAAAAGGAAATAGCCCTTTATGATGCCCAAACTTCAGGAGGACTACTTTTATCTATAAGCCCGGAAAAAGAAGAAAAAGCAAAAGAATTACTCCTGCAACAAGGTTTTACTGAAAGTAAAATTATAGGAAAAATTGGCTCAACTTCTTCTCCAGGAAAAAGGATTATTTTAAAATAGACTGGTTTATTTTTAATCACTAATTTACTTTTTAATAAAATTCTGTTAAATTTTGGATATTGCAAAAATAAAGAAAGATAATTATTTTTACTTTAGAAGGGAGGTGATTATTATTACCAGAAAGATTTTTTTAACTATTAGCACAATATTTTTTGTTTTTCTCATTACAAGTGGATGTTATTTATTCAACCTCCCACCAGTTATTGAATCAGAACCGGTTACCACTGCTAAGGTAGGCAGTCTGTATACTTATGAGGTAGAAGCAAGCGATCCGAATAATGACACTTTAACTTATTTCCTACTGGATTCTCCCTCGGGAATGAGTATTAATTCTACTACTGGAGAAATTAGTTGGACTCCTACTTCTGAGGGAAGCTTTGAAGTAATCGTAGAGGTTTCCGACGGTAGAACCACAGATACTCAGACCTTTACTATCAATGTTACTGAACCACAATTAGCCTCCATAGAAGTTCTACCCAGTAGTATGACTATTTATGCTGGTCAGAGTAAAGCTATTAGTTCCATTACTGCCTCTTACGATGATGGTTCCTCGAAAGAGTTAGCCTTTAGTGACTGTACTTATTCTTCTAATAACTCAAAAGTGACGGTTTCAAACGGTACCGTTTATGTTTCTTCAACTTGTTCAGCCACTACAGCTACAGTTACAGTAGCTTATACTGAAAATGAAATAACTAAAAGTGATACTATAGCCATTATAGTTAAGACTACCGGTGGTGGTTGAGGAGGATAATAATTTAACCAGTAGTTTACTGGTAAGATTAAAAAGGGGGAAATATTATTATTTTTATCTATAAAAAATAATATTCTCCTCTTTACATTTTTATACTTCTTTAATATAATGTGGAGTTACAAACTCTATTTGGAAGGAAATTAGAATGAAAATAAAGCTAACTAATCGAGCTTCAGAAGAATTAAAAAAGATTCTAACTGAGAAAAATGAAAAAAATCAAAAAATAAGGATTAACTTAAAAGGTATAGGATGAGGCGGCCCTAGATTTAATCTTGCTCTGGATGAGCAGAAAGAAGATGATGAAAATATTGAAGTAGAAGGTATAACCTTCCTGGTAAGCAAAAAGTTACTTTCCCAATTTCAGAATTTTACTATTGATTATTCAAATTTTTTTCTCCAGAGAGGTTTTTCCATTTACGCAAATGATCACTATACCTCTGGTTGTGCTTAGAGACTAACTTTTTACTCATTTTGATTAGTAAATAAAAAGGGTACATCCTTTTTAAAAAATAGGATGTACCCTAAAATTGTCCTGATTCGCACTTTTTATTCTATTCCCATGGTCCAACAATACCCTGCGCTGCCCATTCCATAGTAGTTAATTCATAAACTGACATTCTGCTACCCTCTGGAACCCTCAATTTCCCTTCTCGATCGTAAACTGGTCCATTGAAAGGATCAAAGACCATAGAAGGATCAGACATCTGTTCTAAGCGTTTCATAACCAGATCATAGACATTAATCTCTCCTAAGACCGGATCATTTACCTTTTTGGCTTTTAAATCATCTTCAAAAAGTGGATTAATTAACATCCCTGGTTTTGCGCCAATCTCTACCGCTTTCTCTTTTAATAACCACCAATAATCCAGGTCAGCTAGATTGTGGGCCTTATAAACTCCCGCATATACTTTAGCCAAGAAATCGAGATAAATGGCTTCCCAGTGGGCAATTTGTCCAGATACTACATAATCGGGGCTAAAATCATACATTGGAGAATAATGACCAAAAGAGGGATAACCTTTCTCTGCTGCTACCTGAACTACGGTTGGCGAGTCTTCTGTAAAAGCAAAGACATCACAACCCTCAGCAATCAAAGCTTCTGCTGCTTCTTTGGCAGCGGTTGGACTAAACCATTCATAAATCCAGCGCACATGTACTTCAGCTTCAGGATTTGTTTCTTTTACACCAATAGTAAAAGCATCCATATGTCTCTTTACTTCAGGGATGGGGAAAGCACCTACATATGCAGTTTTGTTAGTCTTGGTAAGAGCTCCGGCCATTAATCCATTAAGATAATAAATCTGATAGAAATCAGCCATATAAGTCATTAGATTGGGAGTGCGTTTAAAGCCTGAACAGTGGGCTAATATTTTTTCCGGATGTCTCTGAGCAGCCATTACTGTACCATCCATAAACCCAAAACTGGTAGTAAAAACTACATCACATTTTTCTTCTTGAATTAATTTGTCAATATAAAGACCTTCATTCCCTTCGGGAACAGATTCTACATACACGGTCTCCAACCAGGGAAAAGTATCTTCACATATTCTTCTAGCCTCATCATGGGCATGACTCCATCCTAAATCACCAACTGGACCCACATAGATAAATCCTGCCTTCAGAGGGGTTCCCGGAACATATTCTGCTGCCATCGATGCTAAGGTAAAACTAAGGATAAACAATATACTTAAAACTACTGTAATTTTCTTTCCTGTTAACATCTCTCTCCTCCTTTATTATTTTCTGATAATTTTCTAAAACATTCTATGCTTACCGTAAAAATTCTTATATCTATAAAGCCTTTTATATCCTTCAAGGATATTAAAGTATTTAGCTAATTCACCTCCCTCCTGATTTATTCTTATCCATAGTAACACAATAGGTAAATATGATTTCTTTTCTTTTATTTTACACTATTTAAATAAATAGATAAAAAATATTTTTATTAGTTAATCTAATCTTCACCCCGCATATAAGGTAAACTCAAGGCAGCTGGAGCACCTACCCTCTTTTGTAAATTCCCACGAGATACAAAGATTAATACTATAATGGCCATAGCATAAGGCATTGCTTTAAGTAATTCAGGTGAGATATAGCTTTGTAAACGAAAAGATAGATGATAAAGGGCGGCGAATAAAAAAGCTCCTAACATTCCATTTATTGGATTCCAGAAAGAAAAAATAGTCAAAGCAATTACTATCCATCCCATACCTGCAGTCATTCCTTCGGTCCAGGCTGGACGATAAGCTACAGAAAGATATCCTCCCGCTGTACCAGCAAGAATTCCCCCTATAAATACACAAACATATCTCACTCGTGCAACATTTATTCCTTGAGAATCAGCAGTAGCAGGGCTTTCTCCCACTGCTCTTATAGTAATACCAATTCTGGTTCGGAAGAGGATATACCATAATATGGGAACTAAAATAAGAGTAAAATATACAATGAGATTCTGTCCTTGAAAAAAGATTGGCCCTAATACAGGCAGACTATTTAAGGGAGTAATGATCATCTTAGGAATAGTAGAAGGTAATGGTTTCCCTTCCCAACCTTTTCCCAGAACTCCGGATAATCCAAGACCAAGCATAGTTAGAGACAATCCAGAAACGGTCTGATTTGCTTTTAGAGTAATACTAGTAAAAGCATGAATTAAGGAAAAGATACCTCCAATAATTCCGGCTACTAGAATTCCAAACCAGGGATTTTTAGTCATATAAGTAGTGGTAAAAGCAGAGTAAGCTCCCATAATCATCATTCCTTCTACCCCTAGATTTAATACCCCAGAACGTTCACTATAAATCTCTCCCAATGTACCTAAAAGAAGAGGAGTTCCATAAGCAAGAGAACGGCTAAAAGTAGAAATGATCCAGTTTTCCCAACCCATAATTACCTCCTACCTATAAAGGATATCCGATAGCGAAGAAAGAATTCGCTACCGATTAAAAAAAACAGAATCGCACCATTAAATACATTAATCATCTGGGAAGGAAAACCCAGAGATACTTTAATTACATCTCCTCCGGTAATAAGTAAAGCAAAAAAGAGTGAAGTAAAAATAACTGCTAAAGGATTACGACGAGCCAACCAGGCTACAATTACTGCCGTATAACCATAACCCATAGAAATGTGAGTAGGACCTAACAAGCGCTGATGAATCCCTGCTATTTCACCTACCCCGGCTAATCCAGCCAGACCTCCAGAAATAAGCATAACCAGTAGAGTAACTTTAAGGGGGTTAATTCCAGCATATCTTGCTGCCTCAGGGTTTTCTCCCATAACCCTTACTTCTAACCCACTTTTAGTATGGACAATTAGTATATAGATTAGAACACTAATCACTAAACCTATGATTAAAGTAGGCCAGTGAATCCTAGTTCCAGTAATAGTTGGTAACATAGCAGAGGGAGGAAAAGGATCAGAATAAGCAAAACCACGCGCAGAAGGTCCTTTCCAGGGTCCATGAATTAACCACTCCACCAAATAAATAGCCATATAATTCATCATCAAAGTAGCAATTACTTCATTTATTCCCAAGATCACCTTTAAAAAAGCTGGAACAATACCCCACAAAGCTCCTCCTATAAATCCTCCCAAAAACATAGCTGGTAAAAGTAAGAATGGTGGTAGTTTACTAAATAATGCAATACCAGTAGCTGCCACTGCTCCTATAAGTAACTGCCCCTCAGCTCCAATATTCCAGAAGAGTGCTCGAAAAGCAAGGGTTAGTCCGACCCCACAGAGTAACAAAGGAATTGCTCTTCTTACTATCTCAGCCAATCCAAAACGACTTCCTAAAGAACCACTAAAAATAAGTCGATAAGCTTTAAAGGCAGATACTCCATAGAACTGAAAAAATATGCCCACTATTATCAGAGCAGCCAGAATTGCCAGTATAGAGGTCAAGAGAACTCTGCTATTAGAGACAGAAGATCTTTCTTCAATTTTAAATCTCCATTTTTTTGCACTAATCACATTTTCTCTCCTCGATATTTTGTACCTGCCATCATTAGTCCTATTCTTTCCAGGTCAATATTTTCACCTTCTAAAATTCCCATCGTCTTACCGCCAAACATTACCATAATTCGATCAGCTAAACTAATTATTTCCTCTAAATCTTCTGAAATAAGTAAAATTCCTGCTCCTTTTTCTCTTTGCGATAGAAGTGTTTGTCTCACCTGTTCAGTAGCTCCAATATCTAAACCGTAAGTAGGATGCATAGCAATAATCATTCTGGGGTCACACGAAAGTTCTCGGGCTAAGATTATTTTCTGGATGTTTCCTCCGGAAAGGATTCGAACCGGTATTTGATAATGAGGAGTGAGGATTTGATATTCGGAAATCATAGCCTGAGCGTTTTCCTTAATAGCTTTATAGTTTAAAAATTCGCCCCGAGAAAAAGGAGAGTAAAAATACTTATTAAGAATTAAATTTTCACTAACACTAAGGGTTGGTACTATACCAACTCTAATTCTTTCCGCAGGGATATGAGCCACTTTCAATTTATTTATTTCCCTGGTAGAACAATGCGTAATATCCTGACCATCTAAATATATCTCTCCTTTTATCAATTTTCTAAGACCTGTCAGTACTTCCGCCAGTTCATTTTGCCCATTTCCAGATACTCCAGCTATACCTAAAATCTCGCCCCCATAAAGCTCAAAAGATAACCCACAAACCGCTGGTAATCCTCTATCGTTTAAGACGTGCAAATCTTTTACTTCTAAAATCTTTTCTTTCTTTTTTACAGGATTCTTTTTTAAGCAAAAGATAACTTCTCGACCAACCATTAATCTGGCTAAAGTTTCCTTATCAGTTTCTTGAGTAGGAATAGTGGCAATTACCTTCCCTTTTCTTAATACCGTTACCCGATCACTGACCTTCATCACTTCATCCAATTTATGAGTAATAAAGATAATGGTTAGACCATTTTTTACCAGGAATCGCAAAGTAGTAAAAAGTTTTTCTACTTCTTGGGGAGTAAGTACGCTGGTAGGTTCATCCATAATCAAAATTTCTACCTCTCGATATAAAGCCTTTAAAATTTCTACCTGTTGTTGTTTTCCCCCTGCTAATTGCCATATTTTAGTCCGGGGATCAAGCGAGAGTCCATATTGATTAGCAATTAAAGAGATTCTTTTTCTCACTTTACGAAAATTAGTAAATGGTCCAGTACCTTCGTCTAACCCAAGAATGATATTTTCCTCTACGGATAAGGTGGGAACCAATTTAAAGTGCTGATGGACCATTCCAATGTGGTGTTGAAGAGCTATTCGAGGAGAGGAAATATTAATCTTTTGATTATTTACCAAGATTTCCCCTTGGTCAGGCTGATAAAGACCATAAAGAATGCGCATTAAAGTAGTCTTTCCTGCACCATTTTCCCCTAGTAAACAATGAATTTCACCTCGTCGGATTTTTAAGTCTATTCCGTTATTAGCTATTACACCAGGGAATCTCTTAACTATCCTACGTAATTCAATAGCATAATCTTCAGCCTTATTCAAGGTTACTCCTTTATATAGAGTAAAGATATATATTTTTTAGCTTATGTTTTGTTTCTAGTAATACCTTTATTTTCATAAATTTTACTATTAAAAATATATAAAAAACAAAATAAGATTGTGGATTTTACCTGAAAGGTTTTCTTTAGATAGTTTTAAATATATCAAAACTTTGAATAAAATTCAACCGATAAAAACTCTTTTCACTTAAAAATCAAGGGTAATTTGCTATAATTGATTTTAATTCAGGCATCACTTTTAAGGCTTCTTCTTCTCCCAGCTGAACTAATTTTTCTTTTTCTTCCCTTTTCATACTATAAGAAAGATGAGTAGTATAGTCAGGTTTAATTACTATATCAGCACTACTTGAAGAATAATCTCCTAATTCTTCCAACATTAGAAAAATACTTCGTAAAGTAATAGATAAAACATTATTCAACTTTTGAGATTTACTATCCTTAACCCCCCTTAAATTAACCCCTATGACTATATCTGCACCCATCTCTCTTACTAGATCTACCGGAACAGGATCCAGTAATCCTCCATCTACCAAGATTTTTCCTTCCCATTCAAAAGGTCTGAAGTTACCTGGTATAGATAGAGAAGCAATTATAGCAGTAGAAATTCTACCTTGTTCAAATATTACCTTTTCACCCTTAACTAAATCTGTAGCTAATGTTTTAAAGGGAATCTTAAGATCGTGTTCAAAAGTTGCCCAATTAGTTAACCGATCAATTTCATTACGAATTTCTTTTCCATCCATTAATCCCAGCAGCCATCCTGGTTCTATCTTATCCTTCCCCAGTTCCCAGAAAAAGAGCAAAAATATACTTTCTCCGATATCCCTTAGTTCTATATCTTTAATCTGATAATTATAAAATCTAGTAAAATCAAAATCTAAAAGAAATTTTTCAACTTTATTTGTATCCTTCCATAAGGCGTATAACCCACCTACAATAGCACCAGCACTGGTACCAGCAATACAATCTATTTCTATACCTTCTTTCTCTAATGCCTTTAATACACCTATATGTACAAAAAGTCTCTCTCCGCCTTCTCCCAGAGCGATACCAATTTTAGGTTTTGCTGAAGAATTGGAAAAAAAGTTAACTAGAAAAATTCCAATTATAATCAACCAAACCGTTATTTTTAAATTTTTATTTATATTATACTTTTTCATCTGTTTACACCTGATAATTTATTCCCTCTCTTGATCAACTATTTCTATCCAATTTCCAATTAATTAGGCCATCTCAAAGTTAGTTCAGGGGTAAAAACATTATCTTTAATTTATGGGCAGATATTTTTTTAAAAAGTAAAACTTAGAGAATTTACTTTACTAAATTTACAACCTAAAAATTGTTATATGTTAATCTACTTCTCCAAATAATTAAATAATCCTCTTTTTTACTCAAATAATAAAAATAAAAAAGGCCCGTTTCGCTTACCACAAAACGGGCCATCATAAAGGAGGTATAATTATGAAAAAGATTGTTTTGTTGTTTGTTGCTTCAAGGCTGTATGGCTTGCAAACAATATTTATTTAATCATACGTACAAAATTATAATTATTTTTTTTCCGATGTCAAGAAAAAATTTAAAAAATGTTATTTAAGAATTAAAAGTG
>DJVR01000018.1:0-1635 GCA_002441285.1 Candidatus Atribacteria bacterium UBA6251
AAAGTTGTTCAATTTTTTTAATTTCTGTTATTTTAGTAAATATGATAACTTTATCTCCTTCCTTGATAAAGTCTTCTCCATGAGGAATAATTATCTCTCCCTTTCTAATAATGGCACCAATAATGGAATTAGCAGGAAGACTGATGGTCTTTAGATTTTTATTGATGATTTTACTTCCTTTTTGGGCTATTAATTCTATTACTTCTACTTCTCCTTCTTTTAAAAGTGTTTGAGAAATAAGTTCTCCTTGTCTCAAAAATCGTAATATTGCAGAAGCTGTAATTATGCGAGGATTAACTACTGCATTGATACCTATTTTTTCTAAAATAGGAATATAATTGGTTCTGCTAATCTTGGCAATCACTTTCTTGGTTCCTAAATGTTTAGCCAGAAGAGATACCAGTAAATTTTCTTCATCATAACCGGTAGTAGCCACAAAACCATCAATTGTTTCGATGCCTTCTTCTTTTAAAAGTTCTATATTAGTACCATCTCCATTAATAACTAGGGTTTGAGGCAATAATTCGGCTATTTTTTCACATTTTGCCTTATTCATTTCAATAAGTTTGGTCTTAATGCTTAACTTATTCAAAAAGGAGGCAGTTTGAATGCCAATATCACTTCCACCTAAGATAAGAACGCTTTGCATAATATTAGATTTTTTAGGGCAAAGTAGTTCTAAATCCGTATAATTTTCTTTTTTGACTAGTAGATATATTTTATCCCCGACTAAGAGTTCATCTTCTCCACTGGGAATTATTAAATCGTCTCCACGAAAAATAGCAATTATCAGGGTATGTGCCCCGAAAGAGATGTTTCTGATTTTTTGATTAACAAAAGGAACATCTTCTTCAATTTTTAAACCAAATAAAGATATCTTCCCGCTAGCAAAGTCTTGAGCTTCGCAGACATTGCTGGGCGTTTTTAATAATTTGACTATTTCCTTAGCTGTGGCTTTCTCTGGATTAATAACAAAATCTATGCCTAATTTCTCTTTAGAGAGGGAATTGCTATACATATATTCAGTATTTCTGATTCGAGCAATTGTTTTGGTGACATTAAACTGTTTGGCAGTCATACAAGCTATCATATTTACCTCATCTATGCGGGTTACGGCAATAAGCATATCGGATTCTCTAATGCCTGCTTGCTCTAAAATTCTTACATTAGCTCCGTTACCTACAATAGTCATAATATCTAAATTACTGTCCAAATCCTGCCTAATATCATCCCGTTTGTCAATAATGGTTACATCATAATTTTCTGCAGAGAGCGTCTGGGCAATCTGAATACCTACTTTGCCAGCTCCAATTATAATAACTTTCAAGAGTATTTCCCCCCTAAATTTCAAGATATTCAAGGGGAATCCTTCCCCTTGACAACCCCAGAATTAAAAGCAAAATATTATATTGTTACTTATTTAGTAAATAAAAATTATATTAACTTATAGTATAGGAATTTTTTTGAAATTCCTATACTATAAGTTAACTATTTCCGATTACTATTTTATTTATTACAATTCCAATTTTATTGTAAAATAATATTTAAGCTATCGTGGGAATTGTATATCCTTTTTTTGCTTTTGTCAAATAAAACCAGTATTATCTTTTTAGAATATTTTATAGTATCGGAATT
>DJVR01000018.1:1682-5566 GCA_002441285.1 Candidatus Atribacteria bacterium UBA6251
TCGTTTAAATAAAGTCGCTAACCTGGAGTTATTTCAGGGGTTGTTAAGGCTAAGAATCTCTCTTAAATATCTTGTTGGTACAACAAGATAACATTCTTGGAAAAGTATTTTTCTTTATTTCTTAATTTAGAATTTACTATATACTAAATGCTATATACTCAATACTAATTTGAGGGGTTTCAGGGGATACCTCCCCTGATTATCTTGTAATCTTTCGGGTGGTAGAAAAGTAAAAATGAATGACACCAAGAAAAAAATCCAATTACTTCTTATTAATCCCTGGATATATGATTTTACGGCTTATGATTTCTGGTCTAAACCATTGGGATTACTTTACATTGCCTCTATTTTAAGGAATATAGGATATCAAATAGATTATCTTGTAGTATCGGAATTTCAATAATTTAGATACTACAAGATAATATAAGTATTATTTCTTTAACAAGGAACAATATATTTTGACTTAAGGGTTCTCAAGGGGAAGAATTCCCCTTGAATATCTTGTAGTATCGGAATTTCAATAATTTAGATACTACAAGATAATATAAGTATTATTTCTTTAACAAGGAACAATATATTTTGACTTAAGGGTTCTCAAGGGGAAGAATTCCCCTTGAATATCTTGATTGTATGGATCGTTTTGAACCAGGCCTATTAGAGTTACCCAACTATCTTTTCCCCAAAAATAATCCGGATGGAAGAGGTCCTTTTTACAAAGAAAGGACTGCTAAGCCAGAACTTTTAAAACATATTCCCAGGAATTATAGTCGTTATGGTATTACTAAAGAAATTTTTCTAAAAAAGCTAAAGCAACTATCCAGACCAGATGTTGTTTTAGTAACTTCTATTATGACTTATTGGTATCCTGGTGTATTTAAAGTAATTGAACTGATAAAAGAATATTACCCTGATTGTCCTGTTATTTTGGGTGGTATCTATGCCACACTTTGCTATTCACATGCGGTAAATTTCTCAGGAGCTGATTATGTTCTTAAAAATTTTCAAGTAGCTACTTTACTGGAATTATTGTATAGCATAGTAGGTATTCCTATTCCTCCAGGGCAAAATCTATTAAATAGCACTTCTTTGAAACAATTGGATTGTTATCCTTATCCAGCATGGGATTTATATCCAAAACTGGATTATGTTTGCTTGATAACTTCAAGAGGTTGTCCGTTTAGTTGCAGTTATTGTGCTTCCTATATCATTAATCCTGTCTTGGAGTTTAGAAAGCCTAATCATATTATAGAGGAAATAACTTATTGGGTAAGGCAGAAAGGAATTAATAACTTCGTTTTTTACGATGATGCTCTACTGGTTAATGCGGAATCACATTTTATTCCTCTATTACAGGAGTTAAAAAAGAAAAATTTAAATATTAATTTCTATACCCCCAATGCTCTACATGCTAAATTAATTACTAAACCCATTGCTCAACTTATGGCTGAAAATGGTTTTAAGAGAATTTGGCTTGGTTTTGAAACTTCAGATCCTGATTTGCAAAGGAAAACAGGCAATAAAATAGATAATTCAATTTTCCAAAAGTCAGTTAAGATATTATTAGAAGCAGGATTTTCTCCTGAACAAGTTCGAGCGTATCTATTAGTTGGTCTGCCTGAACAAAGTTTTAAAAGTATATTAGGTTCAATTAATTTTGTCCTTGATACCGGCATTAAGCCTTATTTAGCAAAATTTTCTCCTATACCTGGCACAACAATATGGAAACAATTCATAGATGAGTATAAATGGCCAGAACCAGTTGACCCCTTATGGCATAATGATGCTTTGTTACCTTACTACTCTAACAGCATCAATTATGAGCAGTATCAACAGTTGAAAATGTTAATACAGAATTTTAAACTGTAAATAAAAAATACTTAAAAACTATAATTGTCATTTTTTACTCAAATTTGTTATAATATATTCAAAATGAATAATAAATAGATATTGATTAAAAATTTTTAAATTAATTGTGGTTGGTGGGTTAGAAGGAGGTGTATTAAAGTACGTTTTTGATTTGCCTTAAAAATAAATAATATTTATAGAAAGAAAAATACAAAAAAGGCACTACTATTTTTAGTATATAAGTCGATCAATAGCTGCTGATGTATAGATAGAGGAGGTTAGAAATGGAATTGTTAAAAGTTTCTTCAAAATCAAGTCCTAAGGCAGTTGCTGGTGCATTAGCAGGAGTGATAAGAGAAAAAGGTAAAGTTGAATTACAAGCAATAGGTGCGGGTGCTGTAAATCAGGCTATCAAGGCTATTGCCATTGCTAGAGGTTATACGGCCACCAGTGGGATTGATTTAGTTTGCATTCCAGCTTTTGTAGATGTAGAGATTAATGGCGATGAAAGAACCGCGATAAAATTCTTAGTAATTCCCGGTAGCTAATTAATTTATAGTATCAGAATCCAAAAAGATGCGATGTTCTAAATAATTTCTAATCTTAAATTAAGGAACAATAAATTCTAAGTTAGATTTTAAAATAGAGTATAATTTCCATAATCTTTACGCCTTAGGTAGTAAGATGATTTATTATAATTAAAGAGAAGATATACGAGAGATTAATGAATATTGAGCTTGATGAGATAGTTTTAAAAAAGATTTATCAAATGTTGATGGGGGGGGGTAAATGTTATGCAAGAGTATGAAGAAAAAGATAAAAAGCTGAAAAAAGAAAGAGCAAAAACAGAAAAGGATACCAAACCAGCTGAAGTTAAGGAGAAAATGGAAAAGCAACCTGCTGGGGAAATCATAGAGAAAAAGGGAAACAATGTAAAAAACAATTTAGGGGAAATAAAGATTGCCCCCGAAGTTTTAGCTACCATAGTAAGTAAAACAGTAAATAATATAGTGGGAGTAGCAGGATTAGTAACACCTTCTAAGGGTGGCTTTGGAACATTACTTGGGGCAAAAGAGATAGAAGAAGGAATCAAAGTAGATTTAACAGAAGGTGGGGAAGTATCTGCATGTATTTCTGTTATTGTGGAATATGGTGCTATAATTATTGATTTGGCCAAGGAGATTCAGTCGGTAGTAAAAAGCGAAATTGAAAAGCAGACCGGTCTTTTAGTGAAGTCAATAGATGTAAATATAATGGGCATAAAAATTAACAAAAAAGATGCAAAGGTTAGCCAGACTAACTAAATGATATGAATAGCAATAAAAAATGCAGGTCTGTTACTATATAAGAAATAGACCTGCATTTTTTATTCTAAAATATTTAGTTTTTTGCTGATCTTAATTAACTATTAACCTTTTCTTTTAATTCTTTTCCTGGTTTAAAAAATGGTACATTAATTTTAGGTAGAGAAATTTTTTTACCAGTTCTCGGATTACGAGCAGTTCTAGCTGCTCTTTCTCTAACACCAAAAGTTCCAAAACCAACTAACCGGACCGATTCTTTTCTAACCAAAGCTTCCGCGATATTATCGAAAACACATTCTACAGCAGCTTTAGCCTGAGCCTTGGTAACTCCTCTATCACATGATACTTTATCAATTAATTCACTTTTGTTCAAAATATTACACCTCCTTTCTTAGTGATAAAAAAAATTCTTATGCCATTTTATTAGAGCTATTAATTCAAGCTATATTATATATAGAATATTACCCTCAGAATATTAAAAATAAAGCCTTTTGTCAATTATTTTTATTATTTTAACTTAAAAAATAAGATTTCAAAAAAAGTTAGTATACTTTTTATTATTAATTAACTACTTTTTACTTTTCTCATTTATAAAATTATATAACGTCTAAATGGTTACTTTATTTTAAAATAGCTAAAAGAAGAAATGCAATTTTTAGGATAATTTTCAAATCATTGGATATTGCAGAAAGTTATGTTATAATTATTACAAATATATTTTATAGTATCGGAATT
>DJVR01000016.1 GCA_002441285.1 Candidatus Atribacteria bacterium UBA6251
CTTTTGTTAAAGGGGAGCAGTATAATAAATAATTGGGGAGTACAAATTGGTAAACAGAAGTTAGAGAGGTAGGGGTATGGTATTGTAAGATTAATTGTTAGGCTAACTGGTAAGCTTAGCAACTAGATACTAATGACCATTAACTAACAACTTATGACTATATAGAAGAGGTTAAAAACAATTGGATAAGACTAGATTTGTAATTATTACCGGATTATCAGGAGCTGGGAAGAGTATAGCAGTTAGATGTTTTGAGGACTCTGGATTTTTTTGTGTGGATAATATCCCTTCTCAATTGATTCTTAAATTTGCGGAAATTTGTTTAAAATCTAAAGATAAGTTGTCCAAAATTGCTTTGGTGGTGGATATTAGAGGCGGAATATTTTTTAAAGATCTTTATAAATCATTAGAATACTTAAAAGATATAGGTATTAACCGAGAAATATTATTTTTAGAAGCCAGTGATGAAGTACTGGTACACCGCTTTAGTAGTACAAGAAGAAAACATCCTCTTAATTTATCAGGCAGTATTATGGAAAACATTCAAGCAGAAAGAGAACAACTTAAAGAGTTAAGATCATTGGCAGATTTAATAATTGATACTTCTAATTTAACTCCTAAACAATTAAATAACGAAATTATCAGGAGTTTTATTAAAAGAAAAAAACAGAAGATTCAAATAACTCTGGTATCTTTTGGTTATAAATATGGTCTACCTATAGATGTCGATATTATTTTTGATCTTAGATTTCTTCCTAATCCCTTTTATGTTGAAGATTTAAGAGCTTTACCCGGAACCAATTCTGCTGTAGAAAATTATCTGGCAAAATTCCCCATAACTCAATACTTTACTCATAAATTTTTTGAGCTAATTGAATATTTAATTCCTTATTATCTGCAAGAAGGGAAGACTTATCTATCGATTGCATTTGGTTGTACCGGGGGGAGACATCGCTCTGTAACCTTGATTAATAGTCTAGCCAAATATTTAAAAACTTGCGGTTATAAAACTTTAGTTAGACACCGAGATGTGAAGAAAGAAGAAATAAAAGAATGAAAACAGGTTATGAATAAAGTTAAGAATAAAAATTTACTCTGGCGTTGGCTTTCTCCAGGGATAAGGATTAAAAGATATATTTTTACCATAATCCTCGGCATATTTTTATTAATTGTGGGTTGGTATTGTTGTTTTAATGATAATTTTTTTATTTATATTAAGAATAATTTAAAGATTCTCTTTCAACACTCTCATCAATTAATGATTATTTTGGGTATTTTTCTAGAGCTTGTTGCTCTAGGGATGATAATCTGGGGAATCAGAAATTTAAACAGATCAATTGTGCAGACTATTGCCCCCAGATATGCAGATAGAATTTCACAATTAGTCTACACTAAGCATATTTTAAGCAAAGGACCTAAAATAGTCACCATCGGAGGCGGAACTGGGCTTTATACCCTATTAAGAGGTTTAAAAAAGATTACTAATAATATTACAGCAGTAGTGACTGTATTTGATAGCGGGGGGAGTTCAGGCAAACTAAGAAGAGAGTTGGGGATTTTACCCCCCGGAGATATAAGGAATTGTTTAGTAGCCTTAGCTACCGATGAACCTTTAATGGAGCAATTATTCCAGTACCGTTTTTCTAATGGAAGTTTAGAAGGGCATAGCTTTGGAAATTTATTTATTACTGCTATGTCTGAAGTGAGTGGTGATTTTGTAAAGGCAATTGAGAAATCCAGTGAAATCTTGTCTATCCGAGGTAAGGTTTTACCCTCTTCCTTACAGAATGTAACCCTGATAGCCAGAACACAGGAGGGAATAATCATTAGGGGAGAGAATGAGATTACCCAGAGCAATATGAGGATAAAGCGGATTTACCTGGAACCAAAAAGTGTTTTACCTCTACCGGAAACCCTGGAAGCAATACAACAGGCAGATTTAATTATTTTAGGACCAGGAAGTTTGTATACCAGTGTAATATGTAATCTATTAGTAAAAGGGATACCAGAAGCAATTATCAATTCTAAGGCTTTAAAAGTGTATATCTGTAACCTAATGACTCAACGGGGAGAAACCAATAATTATTCTGCTTCCCGTCATTTAAAAGAAGTAGAAAGATATTTAGGAAAAGGTAGCATAGATTATCTGATAGTAAATACTGCCCGGATCAGTGAGGAATTAAAAGAAAAATATGCTCGAGAAGGTTCTAGTCAGGTAATTATTGATCAAGAGGAAATAAAGAGATTAAAAGTCCGGTGGATAGAAAAAGATCTCTGGCTGGACCATCAGCTTGCTCGTCATGATTCTGATCTTTTAGCGGAAGTGATTAATGATTTATTAATTAAGGAGAAAGGATAAGTGTTATTTTATTATCGAGTTAGAAATGAATTGGCCAGGCTTATTCCTCAAGATTTTGAGGAAAAAAGAGATGAGTTATTAGCCTTTATCCGTCTTAAAGGAAGCATTATTAGTAAAAACGAAAAAACTGATTTAATGATGTCTTTATACGATACAGTAGAAACTCGAATATCTTATCGTTTGATTAAAGAAGTATTCAGGATTAGACCCCTGGTTAAGGTTCGTAAGATAGCCAAAAATCAGAAAAAATTTTCTCTTATTGGTTATGATATAAATAAAGAAAAAAAGGTTTTTGAAGATTTTTACCTCATTTACAAAACTCTTATGGAAAAGGATATTATTTCTCTAAGCAAAACCAACTTTTCTTACCCTGCTTATTTAAGAGGAATTTTTTTACTTAATGGTTTTGTCAATGACCCTGAGAGGATGTATCATTTGACAATTTTGTGCCCTGATAGAGAAGAAGCAAATTTTATTTATCATCTTCTAAGTCCTTACTCTCTGGATTTTAAGATTGGACCCTGGAAAAAGCAATGGCTGGTATATTTAAAAAAAGGTGAAAAGATCTTTGAATTTCTACGTTTACTGGGGGTCCAGAACGCCCTGCTTTATTATCAAGATATAAGAGCAAGAAAGGATATAGTAAATACAGTTAATCGATTAGTAAATTGCGAAACAGCTAATTTGAATAAAGTAATCTGTTCCGCGGTTGAACAATTAAAAAAAATAGATATAATAGAAAAGAGAGTGGGGCTTGAAAATATTTCTCCTAAGCTAGCTGTAGCGGCTTCTCTTAGAAAGAAGTATCCTTATGCTAGTTTGCAAGAAATAGTCCGGGAAGCCAATTATGAAATTTCTAAATCCGGGCTCTATCACCGTTTACGAAAGATATATAAAATGGCTGATGAATTAATAAATAATTGAATAATCTCTGGGACAGAGAAAAAATTCTCTGTGAATTTGAAAAGGAGAGGAAAATGGCCAAGGTAATTCTAAAAAATTTTACTAAAAAATTTAAAGATATAGTAGCAGTAGATAATCTTAATATTGAAATAGAAGACAAAGAATTTGCGGTATTAGTTGGTCCCTCTGGATGTGGTAAAACTACTACTTTAAGAGCTATTGCGGGTTTAGAAGAAGCCACAGAAGGAGAGATTTATATTGGAGACAGATTGGTGAATGATATTCAACCCAAAGATAGAGACATAGCTATGGTCTTTCAGAATTATGCCCTTTATCCACATATGGATGTGTATAATAATATGGCTTTTGGTTTAAAATTAAGGAAACTTCCCAAAGATGAGATCGACGATAGAGTAAAAGAAGCCGCAGAGATATTGGGGATAGATAACCTACTTAAACGAAAACCTAAAGAATTATCTGGTGGTCAAAGACAAAGAGTAGCGGTAGGAAGAGCTATTGTACGGAAACCCAAAGTCTTTTTATTTGATGAACCACTTTCTAATCTTGATGCTAAATTGCGAGTAGCTATGCGGGCGGAAATAAGCAAACTTCATCGTAGATTAGAAACTACTATAATTTATGTCACTCACGACCAGGTAGAAGCAATGACTATGGCTAGTCGAATATTTATTATGAATGAAGGTCGGCTCCAACAATCAGGTTCTCCTCTGGAAGTATATAAACAACCAGCAAATAAATTTGTTGCTGGTTTTATCGGCTCTCCAGCAATGAATTTTATATCTACTAAAATTGTGAAAGAACAAGAAGAATATTTTGTAGATGCAGAAAGTTTTAAATTAAAGATTCCTTCTTTATTTTACTCTTACCTATCTCCCTATGTAAATAAAGAGGTAATTTTTGGAGTAAGACCCGAAGATATTCATGACCAGGAATTTTTCCCCGAATTGGCTAAAGCCAATATAATAGAAACAAAAGTGGAGGTTATTGAACCTCTGGGAGCAGAAATTTTAATTTATCTTATGTGTGGTAAACATTCAATGGTAAGCAAAGTAGATAATCGTACTCATTCAGAAGTAGATCAGAAATTAAAAGTAGTAGTGGATATGGAAAAGACCCATTTCTTTGATCCTGAAACTTTATTAACCATAATATAATTAAGGAGAAAAATTTAGAATATATCCTTATTGAAAAAGGGGGAAAATAATTGTGTTTAATAAAATGAGCTATGAACTCGCACTAAAACAAAAACAAAAATTGATTCTCACTCCCCAGTTATATCAATCGATTAAAATATTACAATTGAATTTGTTAGAATTAAAAAATTTGATCCAGCAAGAATTGATAGATAATCCTCTTTTAGAAATTTCTTCTCAGTTTGAATTTTCTGAAGAAAATAGTAATTCTAAAGAAGAAAATAATGAAAAAATAATTCAACTAAAAGAAAAAAGCAAAGATAATGCTTTAGAATACTGGGAGAATTACTTCCAGGAAGATGAACCTCCTTTAGTTTCAGAAGATAAATCATTACAGGATAGAAAAAATGTTTGGGAAAATTATCTTAGTTATGATATATCTTTAGCTGATTACTTATTAAGGCAGCTAGGAACAGTAGTCAATAATGACATAGATTATAAAATTGGTGAGTACCTAATAGGGAATATTGATGAGAATGGATATTTGACTATTACATTAGAAATAATTGCCCACGATTTAAACATAAAAATAGAAAAAATAAAAAAAATACTGGGTATAATTCAGAATTTTGATCCACCTGGAGTGGGGGCTAGGAACCTGGAAGAATGTCTATTAATTCAAAAAAGATATTTAAATTTGGAAAACAGGTATTTAGAAGAGCTGATTAAAAACCATTTAAAGGATTTAGCTCAGAGGGATTATCATAAAATTTCTCACGATTTGGGCATATCTTTATCAGAAGTTAAAGATTTATCAGAGATAATTAAAAAAAGTTTTGATCCCAAGCCAGGCAGAAAAATAGGTAGCCCTCGAGAAATTAAGTATATAATTCCTGATTTAATACTATTAAAGGATGAAGATAGATATAGATTAATGCTCAATGAAGAGTTTTTACCCCGGTTAAATTTAAATTCTTTATACAAAAAATATTTATCTAAAGATGGATTAGATTCTGCTGAACAGTTTGCAGGGTTGGTAAGAAAAGATGAGCACACTTGTCAAGAAAGAAAAGAGACTATTGAGTATATCAAAAAAAAGTTACAATCGGCTAAATCTTTAATCAGGGGTATTGAACAGAGGAAAAAAACTATATATAATGTAGCGGAAATAATTGTTGAACACCAAAAAGAATTTTTAGATAAAGGTATTTTATATATCAAGCCTCTATCTTTAAGAGAAATAGCTGATAGATTAAGAATTCATGAATCTACAGTATCGCGAGCGATTCATGATAAGACTATTCAGACTCCACGAGGTGTATTGAGCTTAAAATTTTTCTTCTCTCGGGGAGTAGAAGCTAATAAGGGGAAAATAACCTCAGCTGATCGGATTAAAAGATTGATAAAACTGTATATTGAGCAAGAAGATCTTAACGAACCTTTGAGCGATAAAGATTTAGCAGATTTATTATTCAGGAGGGAGAGGATAGAGCTCTCTCGTCGGACTATCAATAAATATCGAGAAGCAATGGGTATACCGGCTTCTAATTTACGGAAAAAGATTTGAATCCTAATCGAAATATTTTTGCTATGTAGTTATAGATTAATTTACAAAAATTAGATTAAAATAGGATAAGGAGGTAAACAAATAATGGTAAAAGTTGGTATTAATGGATTTGGTAGAATAGGGAGGATTGTTTTTAGAGCCGGGCTTAAAGATCAAGAAATTGAATTTTTAGCGGTAAACGATATTGCTAATATAGAGACATTGGCCCATCTTCTAAAGTACGATTCTATTCACGGAGTGTTGCCAGAAGTTAAGGTAGAAGGTGATACCATTATAACTGGCGAAAGGAAAGTAAAGATATTTAATGAGAAAGACCCTGCTAATATCCCCTGGAAAAAACTGGGAGTAGATATCGTGATTGAGTCTACAGGTATTTTTAGGGATCGTGAAGGAGCCTCCAAGCACCTTTCAGCGGGAGCCAAAAAGGTAATTATTTCAGCCCCGGCTAAGGGTGAGGATATTACTATAGTGATGGGAGTAAATCATGAAAAATATAAAGCTGATGAACATCATATCATCTCTAACGCATCTTGTACTACCAACTGTTTAGCTCCGGCAGTTAAAGTATTAAATGAAGTTTTTGGTCTAGAAAAAGGGGCAATGACCACCATTCACTCTTATACTTCTGATCAGAGACTGATGGATTTACCCCACAAAGATTTTAGAAGAGCACGAGCAGCTGCTCTTTCTATGGTTCCTACCACTACCGGAGCAGCTAAAGCAGTAAGTTTAGTAATCCCTGAGTTAAAAGGGAAAATAAATGGTTTTGCGGTCAGAGTTCCTACTCCCAATGTTTCTTTAGTTGATTTAGTAGCAACTTTGAAAAGAAAGACTACTGTAGAAGAGGTAAATCAAGTTTTTAAAGAAGCTGCCCAGAAGGAGTTAGCCGGAATTTTAGAATATACTGAAGAGCCTTTGGTATCTAAAGATTTTAATGGCTCTTCTTTTTCTTGTATTATTGATGGTTTATCTACTATGGTAATTGATGATAATTTAGTTAAAGTTGTAGCCTGGTATGATAATGAATGGGGCTATTCCTGTAGAATTTTAGATCTAGTTAAATATATTGGAAAGTAGATGGTGAATATATATTTTAAATCTATACTCTTTAATTTAGGTAGATTAGTATTAAACAAAAATGAACTTAGAATTAGATGCATCTTATGATTTTACAGGGTCAGGGAGGTAAGATAATGCGTATTCCAGTAATTGCAGGAAATTGGAAGATGAATAAAACTGTGGTGGAATCAACGGCACTAGTAAAAGAAATTAAAGATTTTGTTCGAAATTATAAAGGAGTAGAAATTGTAGTTTGCCCACCTTTTACTTCTTTATGGATAGTAAAAGGCGTGATAAATGGATCTAATCTACACCTGGGAGCACAGGATATGTACTGGGAAGAGCGGGGTGCCTTCACTGGAGAAATATCGCCTTTAATGCTTAAAGATGTTGGATGCGAATATGTCATTTTAGGGCATTCAGAAAGAAGAGGACACTTTAAAGAAAGTTCGGAAGAAGTAGGGAAAAAAGTAAAAGCTGCCCTGAAGATTAATCTATTACCGATTGTTTGTGTGGGTGAAAATTTACTAGAGCGAGAAGAAGGTAAAACCCGAGTAGTGATAGAAAAGCAGGTTAAGGCATTATTTTCGGAAATTGATGCCCCTGATGCTCGCCGGATTATTATTGCTTATGAACCAGTGTGGGCTATCGGGACAGGAAAATCAGCTAATGCAACAGATGCTAATCAAATTATTGGATATATTAGAGAACTATTTTCTCAAGAATATGGTAAGGTAGTCAGTGAACAGATTAAAATTTTATATGGCGGAAGCGTGAATCCAGATAATATAAAAGAGTTTATTGATGAACCCGAGATTGATGGGGCTCTAGTAGGAGGAGCTAGCTTAAATGCCCTGAGTTTTTCTCAGATAGTGAAAGCTACTCAATTATTTTGAGGTAATATAAAGATTTGTTCAAGGTATTTTTATGCAAATGATTTTCAAAAAAATATTGGTTACCTAATATTTTAGAAAAGACCAAAAAATTAAAATAAAAAATTTTAAGGAGTTTAAAGATGCCAATTTTTTTAATGGTAATTCAGATTGTAGTAAGTATAGCTTTAATTTTAGCAGTAATATTTCAGAGAAGAAAATCAAGCCGTGCTTCTGGAATCTTTGGGGGAGGAACAGTTGCTGATTACGGTGGGAAGAAAGGTAAAGAAGCTTTCCTAATGAAAATTACCACTGTTATTGCGGTAATATTTATTTTTACTTCTTTGATGATAAATTTAATCAAATAGGTTGATGTAATTAAGAATGAGTAGATTTATTAAATCAATTCAGGAAGTAGAAGATTTTAAAATAGAAGAAAAAAGAAAATTTTTTTCAGCTACCCATGAAGAGATAGAAAAAGGATTAACTACTGATATCTATTTTATCCGAGCTCAAGAGGTTTTAAGATATCTTCAATTAGAGAATACTATGGTAACTGCAGAGATTTTTCCCCGAGAAGAAGGAATGCTAGCAGGAGTTCAGGAAGTTTATAATCTTTTAAAAGATAAGAAGATAAAACTTTGGGCCTTAAAGGAAGGGAAAATTTTTCAAAGTAAAGAGACGGTAATGAGAATCGAGGGACCTTATTCGGAGTTTGGAATTTTTGAAACAGTTATCCTGGGTATTTTGGCTAGTAGTTCAGCCTGGGCGACGGCAGCCTGGAAGTGCAAAGAAGCAGCTGGAGATAAGAAAATAATCTGTTTTGGCTCGCGACACATACACCCGGCAGTAGCACCAGTAATGGAAAGATCTGCTCTAGTAGGTGGCGTTGATGGCGTAAGCTGTATCCTGGGAGCTAAACTAAGTAAAACAAAACCTCAGGGAACGATTCCTCATGCGGTGATAATTATAGCTGGAGATACTGTAAAAGTAGCAAAAGCTTATCATTTTTGTATACCTCCGAAAGTACCCAGAATTATTCTAGTAGACACCTTTAAGGATGAAGCAGAAGAATCGATACGGGTGGCTAAAATCCTAAAAAAGAATTTAACTGGAGTTAGGTTAGATACTCCTAGTGAAAGAGGAGGGGTTACCCCTGATCTGGTTAAAGAAGTAAGAACAAGGCTGGATTTGGCTGGGTTTTCAGAAGTAAAGATCTTTGTATCTGGTGGACTGAACCCTGAAAGAATAACTGTTTTAAGTAAAATGCCCGCTGATGCCTTTGGGGTAGGTAGTTACATCAGTGATGCCAGTCCCATAGATATGACTTTAGATATTAAAGAGGTAGAAGGTAAACCATTAGCGAAGAGAGGAAGAATACCAGGTAAGATAGAAAATGAAAGATTAGAAAGAATTTTATAAAGAGTAATATAATTTTTTGGGAAAATTAGTTTACTTTTTCTTTTTTTATAATATAATAAGAAGCAATAAATAGAAAAATTAAGGATTTTTAAAGGATTTTTAAAAATAAAAAAATTGGCCGGGATGGCGGAATAGGTAGACGCGCTAGCTTGAGGGGCTAGTGAGCGGTTTGCTTGTGGGGGTTCAAATCCCCCTCCCGGCACCAATTATTCTTATGAATAAAAGGAAGAAAAACTTCCTTTTTTTATTGTATATAGCTCAATAAAATTAAGAAAGTGAATTAGCTTTTATCAGTTATAAAAAGATTAATGGCTACTCAAAATTTGAAAGAATTTTAACCAAGTGGAAAATAAAAACTAAAGCCTAAAGGTTATTTAGAAAAGGTTTAAAAAATATAAGAAAAATAATCTAAAAAAAATTTTACACAATGTTTAAAAAGTGGTATAATTTTCACGTTAATTTTCTTAAAGTGAGGTGAAGAAATGATAGATTTTTTCATTACCTTTCTAATTAGCTTATTTACTTATCTTTTTCTTACTGCTAGTAGTGGAGAGATTCTAGGTTTTTGGAGTACTCTGGAATTATCATTTGGTGTTGCACTTTCTATAATAGTAGCTCTGCTTGCCACCAGGGTGTTATTTCAAAAGAAAAGTTACCGTATGCTTAACCCATTAAGATGGGTCATTTTTTTTATTTATGCCTTTGGTCCTTTCTTTTTAGCTATGGCCAAAGCAAACATTGATGTTGCTTATCGAGTAATTACCGGAAAAATCAATCCTGGTATCGTAAAAATTTCCCCCAATTTAAAAACCGATTTAGGTGTTACTCTATTAGCTAACTCTATCACCTTAACTCCTGGAACCCTCAGTGTGGATATTGATGAAGAAAATAACGATTTATATATTCACTGGATCAATGTAACCACTTTAAAACCCACTACCAAACATATTTGTGAAAATTTTCCTCAATGGATAAGGAGGATTGCTGAATGAACGAATTTTTTAAAATATTTATTATTCCAGGTGGTTTACTTTTAATCTTTATGTTTATAGCCTTGATTAGATTGATCCTTGGTCCTACTACTCCGGATAGAGTAGTTGCCCTTGATACAATCAATACTCTAGTAGTTGCTGGAATGGTTCTGGTAGGAGCTGCCTATGAAGAGGTTATTTATATCGATGTAGCGATTGTTTATGCTCTTTTATCCTACATTGGAACCTTATACGTGGCAAAATATCTGGAAGGAGGACCGAAAGAATAATGAGTATAAAGATTGTTTTAGGTCTTTTTTTAGGGATAGGGGTAATTTTTAATTGTTTAGGGTCTATAGGCTTGTTAAGATTCCCCGATGTTTACACTCGTCTCCATGCTTCCACTAAAGCCACTACTTTTGGCTCGATATTCACCTCTTTAGCAGTAGTTATTTATTCACTTTATCGTTGGAGTAGTTTAGGTGATTCTAAATTTGTAGTTTTAGCGTTTCATACTATCATAGCTTTAATCTTTTTAATTATTACTAATCCTACTGGAGCACATGCCATTGCTCGAGCTGCTCATCGAAGTGGTGTATTGCCCAAACAAGCGGTGATAGATCAGTTAAAGGAGGCAAAATTAAAATGAGTTCCTTTGTGGAAATTATTCACCTGGTTAATTTAGTAATTATGTTAGCAGCTGCTTTGCTAGCAGTCTTGTTTAGAAAGTTGTTACCTTCTGTGATTGCTTTATCGGTGGCCAGTCTGCTTCTTTCTCTGGAATTTTATCTTTTACATGCCCCTGATGTAGCTATTGCGGAAGCAGCTATTGGAGCAGGTTTAACTATGGCTATATTTATTTTTGCCATAAGAGGAACAAGGTAAAGGAGGAAAAGATGAAGACAAAAAAGATTATTTTTGGAATTGCTTTTTTATTATTCTTCTCTTTGATATTAGTCAGTGCTTTTCAAATGAGACCCTTTGGTGAGCCAGTTTTAAGTGAAATGGATGACTATTTTATTGCTAATGCCCAGCAGGAAACAGGAACTAACAATGTAGTAACCTCTATAGTTTTCGACTATCGAGGTTTTGATACTTTAGGAGAAGCAACCGTCTTATTTACAGCGATTTGTGCTATTATTGCTTTGTTTAGGGGGGTGAGCAAATGAGCCCGATGTCCAAAATAGTAAGAACAATCACTAAATTTGTTTATAGTATAATTATTATCTTTGGTTTTTATATCATTGTTCATGGGCATCTTACTCCTGGTGGTGGATTCCAGGGAGGAGCGGTAACTGCTTCTGCTTTTGCCCTCTTGTTAGTATCCTATGGTAGTTTAGCCAGTAAAAAATTTGTGAAAAAAGATTTTTTATCCTTTCTGGAAAGTAGTGGCTTAACTTTGTTTATTGCACTAGCCTTTTTAGGTCTGGGGACTACCTTTTTTTATAATCTACTAGCTAACTCTGGAGGGTGGTTTGGAAACGTGTCTTCAGTTGGTATTAATCCTGGTGATATGAATACTGGAGGAGTAGTCCCACTTATGAATATGGCAGTTGGATTGGAAGTATTGTCTGGATTGGGAGTAATTCTTTTAGTGATGGCTGGAGCAATGGAATTTACTAAAAAGAAGGAGAATCTATAAAATGATTAGTAATTTCCCTTATATTGCGGTGATTGTTTTTATTAGTTTGGGAATCTATACCCTTATTTTTAATAAGAATTTAATTAAAATCGCTATTGGTATTTGTTTAATAGAAAATGGTGCAAATCTATTTTTAATTACCCTTGGTTATAAAAAAGGAGCAGTTGCCCCGATTTATACTATGGCACCTGCTGGACAGAGTATGGTCTTGCCTACACCTCAAGCTTTAACCCTAACTAGTATAGTAATCGGATTGGCCACTACTGCTCTTATTTTATCTGTAGCAATGATGATTTATAAACATTATGGTACTCTAGACACTGACGAAGTAAGGAGGTTAAGAGGATGAATATATTACCACATTTACCCATACTTATTATTGCTCTTCCTCTATTAGGAGCTTTTATCTTACCACTTTTAAATAGAATAAATAAAAAAGTACCGGGAATTTTTTCCGTTTTAATTTTAGGTGCCAGTCTCTTTTTTACTATTTTAGTAGCCATAAAAGTAATGACTGTAGGACCTCAGGTTTATGTCTTTGGGGCACAATCTACTGGTTTTACTTTACCCAGTGGGCTTAAATTTCCTATTAGAATTATCTTTGAAATTGATGCTATGAGTATTTTTATGGGATTAATTACAGCTATGGTTTCATTTTTGGGAGCAGTATATTCTTTAACTTTTATCCAGAAGGAAGAAGGTTTAGATAAATATTATGCCTTATTGTTGCTTTTGACTGTTGGTATGTTTGGAATGGAACTTACTGGTGATATATTTAATTTCTTTGTTTTTCTGGAAATAGCTTCTATTGCTTCAGTAGCTTTAATCTCTTTTCAAGCACTTTATAAAGGAGAGCCTGCAGAAGCTGGATTTAAATATATGGTGGTTAGTTCAATTTCAGCTTTAATAGTGTTATTTGCCGTAGGAATTTTTTATGGACAGTATGATGTACTAAACCTTGCCGCTTTAGCTCGGTTAATTAAGTATTCTCAGTTAGATAAGATTGCTCTGGGGTTAATGGTTCCTGTTTTAGCTATGAAGGCTGGAGCAGTACCAATGCATATGTGGACACCCGATGCTTATTCAGAAGCCCCAGCCCCTATTACTATGATCTTGGTAGCTGCCAGTCAGGCCAGCCTTTATGCGCTGTTTAGAGTCACCTTTACTTTATACAATATTCAGTTAAATACTTTAACCGTAGGTTGGGTGATCATTATTTTTGGTCTTCTCTCTATGTTTATAGGAGTCACTATGGCCATTATTCAAAAAGACATTAAAAGGCTGATGGCTTATCACGCTATTTCACAAACTGGATATATGCTCCTGGGGGTAGGAGTTGGATTAGCTGTACTGGCGGATCCAGTGGCCTTACAAAAATATGGAATTACTGCTATGGAAGGTGGTATTTTTCATATTATGAATCATGCAATGTATAAAGGTTTATTATTTTTAACTGCTGGTGCATTATTCTATAGAACTGGGACCAGAGATCTCAATCATATGGGTGGTTTAGCCCATTCTATGAAATATACTACCATTTTCTTTATAATTGGGGCTGCAGCTATTGCCGGGCTTCCTCCCTTTAACGGTTTTGCTTCTAAACTGTTAATTTATGAGTCAGTATATAGATTTAATCCTATTTTATCCATTATCGCCATGGTAGTTAGTATCTTAACCCTGGCATCTTTTGTCAAAGTCTTTCATAGTGCTTTCCTTGGTCCCAAATTACCACGTTATAAGGAAGTAAAAGAAGTGCCTACGAGCATGGTTTTTGCCATGGCAGTGTTATCTGGTATTATTATCTTCTTTGGGTTATTCCCGGATGTGATTATCAAAAATTTAGTCCACCCAGCAGCAATGTCTTTAATTGAGCAAGTAAAATATTCAGCCACCATATTGGGAGGTATGTAAAAAATGTTAGGATTACTCGAAACAGGAAGTGGTTTTTGGAATGCTATTATCTGGTTAGTAATTATTTTAGTTCTGGGAGCATTGGTAGTCTATTTTAGAAATAAAGGGGAAGATAGTTATAAAAAAAGAACAGAACAGGATAAGCCTTTTATTTCTGGTAATCCAGAATTAAATAAAGAAGATTCCCATCTCAGTGCTAGCCATATTTATTGGGGTTTTACTGAAGCTTTAAAAGATTATTATCATCCTTTAATCGATTTTCATACTGGTAATATTAATGATTATACTGGCTGGATTATAGTAGTAACGGTGTTAGTATTAATTATGGTAGGGGTGAGTGGATAAAGTGAAATTAAATAAATATTTTGAACGGTCTTTATGGGTGTTTCATTTAAATACGGGTTCCTGTAATGGATGTGATATTGAAATCGTAGCCGGATTGACTCCTCGTTATGATTTAGAAAGATTTGGTATAAAACTAGTAGGAAGTCCTAAACATGCTGATGTTCTTCTAGTAACAGGTCCAGTGACCAGTAAAATGGCCGATAGAGTTAAAAGGGTTTATGCACAGACTCCTGATCCCAAGGCGGTAATAGTAGTAGGAACCTGCGGGATCAGTGGAGGAGTGTTTTATAACTCCTACAATCTTTCAGGTTCTATCGATAAAGTTATACCGGTAGATGTTTATGTCCCGGGATGTCCACCTCGACCGGAAGCTATTATCAATGGTGTTTTACAGGCCTGGATTAAATTAGAAAAATTAAGAAAGACCTTAAAGGATAATTCTCCAGCGAAATAATATTGTTAAGAATTGAATGATGCTGGAGTTTAAAAACTTAGTTACTGTTTAATCGGTTGACTAATTAACAATAAACGCAGGTAAAAAACGGTTAATTAAAACGATAACTATTTAAGCTTTAAACTATATAAATAGTAAACTAACCAATTAACTAATTAACTAACTAACTAATTCAATGGCAAGACTAATTAGGGAAAGGTGATAAAAAAGATGAATTATCTGAAATCTGAAGAAATTATGGAATTGTTTCAGAATAGATTGGGCAAGCAAGCTATTATAGATAGCAGAATTGAAACTAAGATTGCTGGAATAAAAAAGAACACTTATCAGGTTATCTGGATAGGGGTAAAACCAAACTTTTTTAAAGAAGCAGTTAAGATTTTAGTCGAACTTCATTACCCTCATTTTGCTATTATTTCGGGTATAGATATAGATAAAGAAATAGAATTAGTCTATCATTTTTCGATTTATTATGGCGAAAAAGGTAAGGAGATTTCTATAAATATATTTACTTTTTTATCTAAAGATAATTTGAACATACCCACTATTACTGATTTGATTCCTGGAGCTCAAACCTCAGAAAGAGAAACAAAAGAAATGTTTGGAGTTAATTTTGAAGGTTTACCCAGCCTTCCTAATCTTTTCTTACCCTATGATTTCCCTTCTGGGGTATATCCTTTAAGAAAAGATGAAAAAGGGGTAGGGGTAAAAGTATCTGAAGGAGATGAGGTGAAAAAAGGTGAGTAATAAGACTTATTCCATTCCCATAGGACCGGTTCATCCTTCCTTAAAAGAACCAATGACTTTCCATTTCGAAATCTATGGGGAGCGAATTGAAAAAGTACATTTAGCCCCGGGTGATAACCATCGGGGGATTGAATTTATGGGCAGACAAAGAAACCCGATTCAAATTATTTATTTAGCAGAAAGAATATGTGGGATTTGTTCAGCTTCTCATCCTTTTGCTTTTTGCCAAGCAGTGGAGAATGCTATGGGTATTGAAGTCCCTGAGAAAGCTCAATACATTCGAGCTATCATTGCAGAATTAGAAAGGATTCATTCTCATATCCTGTGGGCTGGAGTTGCAGCTCACGAATTGGGTTTTGATTCTGTTTTATTTCTTTCCTGGCGGGCTCGAGAAGAGGTATTAGATCTTTTAGAGTATTTAACTGGTAATCGAATCAACTATGGAATATTTATGATTGGTGGAGTCAGAAGAGATATTACTTCCGAACAGATAACCCGAATTAAAAAGACTCTAGATTATTATAAAGAAATCTATGGAAAACTAGAAGATATTTTCCTTAATGATCCTACTATTGCTTTAAGAACCAAAAAGGTGGGCATATTAAGTAAAGAGGAAGCTATTCAACTTAGCGCAGTAGGACCTACTGCGCGTGCTTCGGGGTTGAATAAAGATGTTCGTCAAGATCAACCCTATGCAGCTTATGCTGACTTGGAGGTTCAGGCTATTACCCCAGAGGTATATTCTGGTAAAGTAAATGGAGATGTTTATGATCGGATAGTAGTTCGATTATTAGAAATAGTTCAATCTATACAAATTATTGAACAATGCCTAGCTAACCTTCCTGAAGGGGAAATAGTAGCAGAAGAGAAATTAGTAAAATTATTAAATCTAATAAAAAAAGCGCAGGGTGAGGGGATAGGCCGACATGAAGCTCCTCGAGGAGAAGTAATTCATTATGTAAAATTAAATCAATCAGAGCTTCCAGAAGTATGGAAGGCTAGAGCGCCAACGTATAATAATTTAATGCCTTGGATTCCTATGCTTATTGGACAGCAGATTGCAGATATACCCATAGTTTTGGCTTCTATTGATCCTTGCATTGCTTGTATGGATAGAGTAACTATTCTGGATAGAAAAAGTGGACAAAAGAATATCTTGACTAAGGATGATTTACATAAATTAAGTGTTGAGAAAACAAGGAGGATGGCTCAATGATGGAGGTAAGTCTATTAGAAATAATTGGTAGAATAATTGGAGCAATAATAATTGCCTTTATTGGAATAGTGGTAGGTCTCTTCTATAAAGGCTTAGATAGAAAACTAGCGGCAAAAATGCAAGCTCGTTTAGGTCCTCCCCTGAGACAACCTTTTTTAGATTTTTTTAAACTGATGATTAAAGAGAATATAGTGCCCGAAAATGCAGTGCCCTGGATTTTTAATGGAGTACCAGTTTTAACCCTGGTTTCTGCTCTTACTATTCTATTCTATTTACCAGTAGGTAGTATTCCTCCTCTTTTAAGTGGTTATGGTGATGTAATTTTAATAATTTATCTTTTAACTTTACCGGCTATTGGAATGGTCATTGGAGGTTTTGCTTCTGGTTCTCCTTATGCCAATGTTGGTGCGCAAAGAGAAATGGTTATGATGATGAGTTATGAACTACCTCTGGTAACTACCGTAATTAGTATCGGATGGAAATTGAGTCAGGTTTATCCTCAAATAAACGTCTTTTCTTTAGAAGTAATCAATAATCATCCTATCTGGGGATTAGTTGGTCCCCTTGGTTTTGTCGGTGCAATATTTTTATTGCTAACTTTAGCGGTAGTTACTCCAGGTGAATTATCCAAAATACCTTTTGATGTACCCGAAGCGGAAACCGAATTAGCAGGAGGATTGTTAGTAGAATATTCGGGAAGAAATTTAGCTCTCTTTAGCCTAGCTGATGCTACCAAAACGATAGTGATGGCTTCCTTAACCATTGTCTTATTTTTCCCTTATAATATTTCTCCTTTGTTTCATCTAAGCGGTTTTTTAGCTATAGCCTTGGATACTTTATTCTTCCTGGTAAAATTATTCTTAGTTATTTTTATAGAAGTAACCTTTATCAGGGTAGCAGTGGCTCGTTTTAAAATAGATCAAGTTTCTTTTGCCTATTGGGTACCTATTTCCCTGATGGGCTTACTGGGTCTAGTTCTAATCTTTTTGGATCATATTATATAATAGTTTGAGGTGATAAAATGGCAACACCGATGGGTTTTGAATTATTAAAACAGTTATTTAAAAAACCAGCAACTAATCTTTTTCCTATTGCTTATTATCCGGAGTCAGTATTAGATTTATTAGCCCGAGTGGAAAAGGGAGAAGTTAAAGTAAATCCTCCAGTAGAGGTACCGGACAAATTTAGAGGGAAGATTACTTATCAACGAGAAGATTGTATTGGTTGTAAATTGTGTATTAAGGTTTGTCCTTCTCAGGCTATTGAATTTCTTCCTGAACAAAAAAAGATCAAGATTCATATTGACCATTGTATTTTTTGTTCCCAATGTAATGATATTTGTCCCAAAGATTGTTTGCATATGAGCGAAGAATTTCTGTTAGCTGATACAGATAGGGGATCGCCTAATTTAAAGGTAGAATAATTTTTTTCAAAATAGATTATAATTTTAGATTAAGGGGTTAACCTGTGGATAACGATAAAGGTTAATCCCTTAAAGTTTTTTTATAATTTGGAAATCTCTTTTTGTTAATATATTAATTATTTTTTTACTAACTTTAAGTAAATCTGGACTAAGAGAAGCAGAATAATCTATTTTTTTGGGCTGGATTCCTATAAAAATAATCTCTTTAGTAAATTTTTCTAAATAAGAAATCAGGAAAGAAAGAGGCATATAGTGGGTAGTTAAATGCATTGATTGGATTTTATCCACACTGATAATTCTAAATTCTCCCGGGGACAAGTCCATTTCTACTGCATCAAGTATAACTAGAAGTTCAGGTTTGGTTTTTTTTACCTGAGAGGTAAAATTTTCTGGTACAGTTTCACAATCTATAGAGAGCCAGTCAGAATCCTGGAAATTCTGCGCAATAACACTTCCTATACCATCATCCCCTCGTAGCTTATTTCCTATACCCATTAAAATATATTTTTTTATTGACATAATTCTTCCTTTAAAAAAAATGAATAAACTTTCCTATACTTCCGGAATTTTAGATTATCAATAAAATTTGAAATAATACAATTTTCAGGTGGCAGATAAAAATTATATGGTAAATTGGTAGTTATTTAAAAATATGTTAACATAGTCAGGAATATTTGACAATAAGTTGGGGATTCTATTCAAGAAAAAGAAAAAAGTTTTTTGGAAGATAGAGTAGAATATTTATTAAAAATATATTATTATATTAATAATGAAATATTTACTAAATTCCTTAAGGTAATAGTAAACCATCTAGTAAATAATTTAGTTATTAGAGGAGTATAATTTATTATGAGAAAGGCGAGCAGAATTTATAGAAGAAAGACCAGGAGTAATTTAGAAACCCTGATCATTTTAGTGGGTGCCATTATTATTTTAGGTGTTGCATTCCATTTAGCTCGAGAAAGAAGTTATATCCCTCCCGAAGAGCCACTGGTAGTGGCAGAACAGAAAGAACCCGAAGTAAAATCTTCCGAAAAAAAGGAAACTGAGATTGTTCCAGAAATAACTGTAGAAAAAACGGAAGATGAAAAAATTGTGGAAAGTAAAGTAGAAGAGAAACCCTCTGTTTCTCAACAGATTGAATCTACTTCCTTAGTAGTTGAGGAAAAGCCAGCAGAAATACCAGTAAAGAAAGAAGTGACAGTTTCAATAGAAGATAGTAAAACCAGTAGATCCAAAGTATACACAGTGCAGGTAGGAGCTTTTTCTACGGAAAAAAATGCACAAGGACTAGCTTTAGAGATTCAAGGGAAAGGATTTAATACTTTTATAGTTAAAGGGGGTAACCTTTATAAAGTTCAAGTAGGTGAATTTAAGAGCTATGAAGAGGCTCAAAGTTTATCCAATAAATTAAAAGAAATGGGTTACCCAATTTTTGTAACTACCAGATAAGATGAAAGATTTAAATTTAAACAAAAGAAGCATCCCCCCAGTTACTATTAATCGTTTGTGCCTTTACCATCGTTGTTTGGAAAAGATTACTGAGCAAAAAGATTCTTTGTTTTCTCCCTATATTTCTTCCTCAGAAATTTCCCATTTAACCGGAATTAATCCCGCTCAAATTCGTAAGGATTTAGCGTATTTTGGAGAGTTTGGTTTACGGGGAATCGGTTATCCAGCACGAGAGCTCCAATTAGAATTAAAGAAGATACTGGGTTTAGATAAAGTATGGTCAGTTATTATTGTGGGAGCCGGGAATTTAGGTAGTGCTTTACTAGGTTATGAAGGATTTAAAAGAAGGGGGTTTTTAATCAAGGCTATTTTCGATCGAGACCGGTCAAAAATTGGAAGAAGGATTCATAATCTTAGAATAAGTAGCATTGATAAAATGGAAGAGTTTATTAAAGAAGAACATATTGATATTGGTATTTTGGTCGTACCTGCTGAATCAGCTCAAGAAGTTGCTAATATAATGGTAAAAAGTGGAATTAAAGCGATAATTAACTTTGCTCCCCTTCGTCTTTCACTGCCTCCCGAAATAAAAGTAAATAATGTTGATTTATCCATTGAGTTTGAAGGCTTGACATATCATCTTAAGATGTGTTAGAATTTTTAGGATTGTTTTGTGATAGATTTCACAATTATAAAAAACTATTTTTTATATTACACAAAAGTAAGATAGCTAAAAAGTAACAAAATAATTTATCTAAAAAATAGGTAGGTTTTATCCAATGATTATTGGTGATCTGATAAATATTTTAAATGCAGAAATCCTTTGTGGTAGAAAATATCTTGATAGAGAGATTAAAGATTTTGGTGCCTGCGACCTTTTAAGTGATATTTTAGCTTATTCCAAGGAAGATTATGCCCTGCTAACTGGTCTGACATCCTTGCAAGTAGTACGAACTGCCGAAATAACTGGGGCTATTGCTATTGTTTTTGTAAGAGGAAAGCTTCCTTCTCCAGAAGCGATTGGACTAGCTAAATCACATCATATTCCTCTTTTGAAAACAGATGAATTAATGTTTAATTCCTGTCGAAAAATTACCGAAGAACTAATAAAGGAAAAACATAATACTAAATGAAATCACATTTTTCTAAGGAAAAGTTAACCTTAGTTAATGAGTTAATCTACGAAATAAAAATCAAAGAAGCAATGTCTGCTGAAGTAATCTTTTTTAACGAAAAAGCTACCTTTCGTGAAATTCAGCTTACTCTCAAAGAAAAAAAGATATCTGGAGTACCTATTTTAGATAAAAATTCAGAACTGGTGGGAATAGTCAGCATTGATGATATTATTACAGCCTTTGACCGAGGTTATATCGATGAAGAGATAACTCCTTACTTGACCAGAGAGGTAATTACTGTTCCCCAGAATTTTTCTGTAGTATATGCTATTCGTTTGTTTGAAAAATATGGGGTGGGGAGGCTCCCCGTAACTGTATCTTTAAAAAATAAAAAAGTAGTAGGTATCATCACTATGAGTGATATCTTAAATGCCTTACTTCTGGAAGTTCAAACTATTGCTGAAAAGGTTAAAGAGAAAGAAGCAAAAGATAAACTGTTTTCTGAAAAAATTAGTAAGTCAGTTACTAGAAAACCTTTACAATTTGAGGTTAGAAGTGATGATTTTACTAATGCTGGTAGGGTAGCTAGTATTACTAAAAAATATTTTCAGAATCTGGGAGTTAATCCAGAAATAGTTCGTCGCATAGCTATTGTATGTTATGAATTAGAAATGAATATCTGTATTCATTCTCTAGGTGGTTCTATCACCGTAAAGATGGATAACCATCAACAGGTGGAGATTATTGCCCGTGACAAGGGGCCAGGAATACCGGATATAGATTTAGCTCTAAAACCAGGATTCACTACCGCTTCTGAAAAGATCAGAGCTTTAGGGTTTGGTGCGGGTATGGGACTTCCCAATGCCAAACGTTGTGCAGATAAGCTGAAAGTTGAATCTTCTTTAAAAAGTGGTACAGTCTTAAAAGCAATAATCTATTTAGGAGAAAAAAATGAAGTTAAAAAAGATAATTAAAGAGTGTCAATTAAAGGAAATAGTTTTTCATCAAGATTGTGAAATTAAAGCGGGTTATTGTGGAGATTTAATGTCCGATGTGATGGCTCACGCAGAATCAGAAAGTATCTGGATTACTATTCAGGCTCATAAAAATAGCATCGCGGTTGCTTTGATTAAAGATATAAAAGCTATTGTGTTTACTAATGATATAACAGTAGATATTGAAGTAATAGAAAAAGCTCGAGAGGAGAAAATTACCTTACTTTCAACTCCTCTTAATTCTTTTCAAATTTGCGGTAAGATATATTCGGTGATGCAGGGAGGTTAAAATTATCCTGATCGATTTACATATTCATTCAGCCCTATCTGCCTGCGGGGAAGATATTTTGTCACCAGGCTTAATTGTAGAACAAGCTGAAAGAAGGAAACTTAATCTTATTTCTATTACCGATCATAATACTACTAAGCATTCTATAATAGCTTATCAGTTATGCAAAGATAGATCAATCAAGGTAATTCCAGGAGTAGAGTTAACTTCTCGAGAGGAAGTGCATCTTTTAGCTTATTTTCCGAACTTGGAAACTTTAACTAAGATAGAAGAAGTAATTGATTATTATTTACCCAGGAGGGAAAATAAACCCCAGATTTTTGGGTATCAGATTTATTATAATCAAAAAGGAGAGATTATTGGAACTGATGACCTTTTAAGGCAAGTAGCTCTGGAGATAAGTTTGGATCATCTGGTGGAAGTGATTCATCAGATAGGAGGTTTGGCTATCTGCGCTCATATAGATAAAAGTAGATTTAGTTTACTCAGTCAATTAGGTTTTATTGATAGAGAAGAGAATTTTGATGCCCTAGAAGTATCCAAGTATCAATGGAATAAAAAGGGTTACCAGTTAGGGGATACCTTAGAAGGGTTTCCAGTAACCTCAGGTTCTGATAGCCATTGCCTGGAAGACATTGGACTTTTTTATATAGAAGATACGCAAGATAGAATTAAAGATTTCCTTACTTTTAGTAATTTCCTAAAAAATTGTCAGGGCAAAAGAAAAGGTACTTAGGATGAAAAATATTGCGGATCACCTCTTTGACATCCTGGAAAACTCGGTTAAAGCTAAAGCAACAGAAATTAAAATATTAATTAAATTTAAGCAAGGAAAATTTCACTGTCGGATTACTGATAACGGAACGGGGATTAAAATAGTAGATAAGGAAGTGGAGGCTACCGACCCATTTGTAACCTCTAGAAAAGAAAGAAGAGTCGGTCTTGGTTTACCACTTTTAAAAAGTTCAGCGGAAAGTACCAAGGGATTTTTTAAGATTTATAATTTAAAAAAGGGAGGTTGTTATTTAGAGTTTACCATCGATCTATTACATATCGATGCAAAACCTTTTGGAGATCTTGCTCAAGCCATCCTGGATGCTCTGGTTTGCTGGCCGGAAATAGATCTAAGCTTATGGATAGAGAAGAGCAATCAACAAAAAGAAGAAATTTTTAATAGCAAAAAATTAAAAAAAGTTTTAGAAATTGAAGATTTAAAAGAAAAAAAGATTAGAGATTTTCTTTATCAATTATTTTGGGAAAATTTTAATCAAATAGGAATCAATAAGCAATTTGGATACTTTCAAAAAATATAAATAATATTACTATGAAGGGGTGGAATATGAAAAATTTGGAAGAACTAAAAAAGATTAGAGAAAGAGTGAAAAGAGATCTGGAATTAAGAACTGGAAAACATCGGATCAAAATTGTAGTCTGTCTGGGTACTTGCGGTATTGCTGCTGGAGCAAGAGAAAGTATGAATACTCTGATAGATCTGATTGCCAAAAGCGGTCGAAGCGATATTATAGTAACTACCTCAGGATGTGCCGGTTTTTGTGAACAAGAGCCGATGATTCAGGTCTATGTAGAAGAACAAGAACCAGTAGTATATGGTAAGGTCGATACAAAAGCTGCTGAAGAAATTTTTGAAAAACACATTTTGAACCATCAAATAGTGGAAAAATATCTTTTTACTAAGGGGAAATAAAAATGGGTTGTCTTTGTAACCAACAGGAAATTAGCGAAGAAGAAAAATATAAACAACTAAAAGAATTTATTGCTGAAAATAGAGAAAAAAAAGGTTATTTAATCCCGGTATTACATATGGCTCAGGTAATTTTTGGATACTTACCTGACGAGGTACAGGCTTTCGTTGCCAGGGGAATGAATATTTCTACCAGTCAGGTTAAAGGAGTGGTAACTTTTTATTCTTATTTTAAGACTTCTCCAGCGGGTAGACATCATATTACGGTCTGTTTGGGAACAGCCTGTTATGTGAGAGGATCGAAAAAGATTTTGGATGCCCTGGAAGATAAGTTGGGAATAAAAGTAGGAGAGACTACCCCAGATCGAAGATTTTCTATGGGTGTACAGAGATGTCTAGGAGCTTGTGGATTAGCTCCAGTAATTATGATTGATGAAGATGTTCATGGTCGTATGACTGCTAAAAAATTAGATAAAATTTTAGATCAATATAAATAGGGTAAGGTAGGAGTAGATTATGTATAATTTAAGAGCACATATTCTTCTTTGTTATGGTGGAGCTTGTATTTCTTCTGGTTCAGAGAGCGTTAAAGAAGCCATGGAAAAAGCAATTGCCAAAGCTGGATTGCAGAATGAAGTTGATGTTATTACCACTGGTTGTATGGGCACCTGTGAGTTAGGTCCACTTATGGTAATATATCCTGATGGGGTATTTTATCAAAAGGTCAAGCCAGAAGATGCAGAAGAGATTGTTCAAGAACACCTCTTGAAAGGTAGAGTGGTAAAAAGACTTTTCTATAAAAAGCCCAAAAGCAAAGAAATGGTAGAGATGTTTAATGAGATAGATTTTTTCAAACTGCAGAAAAAAATTGCTTTACGTAATTGCGGAATTATCAACCCCTTGGATATCGAAGAGTATATTGCCGCTGATGGGTATATGGCTTTAGGAAAGGTACTAACTGAGATGACTCCCCAGCAGGTTATTGAAGAGGTAAAAAAATCAGGTTTAAGAGGAAGAGGAGGAGCTGGATTTCCCACTGGTTTAAAATGGCAGTTTACTGCTGCTTCTCCCGGAAATACAAAATATGTCTGTTGTAATGCTGATGAAGGAGATCCGGGAGCTTTTATGGATAGAAGTATCCTGGAAGGAGATCCTCATTCAGTTATTGAAGCAATGATTATCTGTGGTTATGCCATTGGAGCAAATCAAGGATATATCTATGTAAGGGCAGAATATCCCTTAGCAGTAGAGAGATTAAAGGTAGCTATTGAACAAGCTAAAAAATTAGAATTATTAGGTGAAAACATATTGGGCTCAGGTTTTAATTTTGATTTAGAACTGAGAATGGGAGCCGGTGCCTTTGTTTGTGGGGAAGAAACAGCTTTAATGCGGTCAATAGAAGGTAAAAGAGGTGAACCCCGCCCCAAACCACCTTTTCCAGCTCAAAAGGGATTATTCGATTGTCCTACTGTATTAAATAATGTAGAAACCTTTGCAAATATACCTTATATTATATTGCAGGGTGCAGATGATTTTGCTTCTCTCGGAACAGAAAAGAGTAAAGGGACTAAGGTATTTGCCTTAGCTGGGGACATAAATAATACTGGATTAATAGAAATACCTATTGGAATGCCTTTAGGAACGATTATTTACGATATTGGTGGGGGAACTCCTAATAATAGAAAATTAAAAGCTGTACAGATAGGGGGTCCTTCTGGAGGCTGTATACCAGCTAATCATTTGAATGTCACTGTAGATTATGAATCATTACAAAAACTGGGCGCCATAATGGGTTCTGGTGGACTAATTGTTATGGACGAAGATACCTGTATGGTAGATTTAGCCCGTTATTTTATGGAATTTATTCAGGAAGAATCCTGTGGAAAATGTACTCCCTGCAGAGAAGGAACCAAAATAATGCTTAGTATATTAGAAAGGATCTGTCAAGGGAAAGGTAGAATGGAAGACTTAGATTTGCTGGAAGAATTATCTCAACAGATTAAACAGACTGCTCTATGTGGGTTAGGTCAAACTGCTCCCAATCCAGTTATTTCTACTCTGCGTTATTTTAGAGAAGAGTACATTGAACATATTCGGGACAAAAAGTGTAGAGCAGGGGTGTGTGCAGATTTAGTTTATACTCCCTGTTCCAATGCCTGTCCGGCATCGGTAAATGTACCGGGTTACCTGGCTTATACCAAAGAAGGAAAGACCAAAAAGGCTTTACAGATTCATTTAAAAAATAATCCTTTCCCAGCAGTATGTGGAAGAGTATGTCCACATCCCTGTGAAGCTAAATGCCGAAGACAAGATATTGATACACCGGTAAGTATTCGTCAGGTTAAGCGATTTATGGCTGATGCTGTGGAGGAATATTTAGAGTGCTTCCCGGAAAAACAACCTATTAAGGGAATAAAAGTAGCGGTAATTGGAGCTGGTCCTTCTGGTTTATCAGCTGCATATTTTTTAACTATACTAGGTTATCAGGTAACTGTGTTCGAAGCAGAAGCTAAGAGTGGTGGAATGATGACCTATGCTATACCTCCATATCGGTTACCTAAAGATATTATAGAAAAAGAGGTTCAAGCCCTTATTGGATACGGGATAGAAATTAAAAAAAATATCCGAGTTGGCAAGGATGTAACTCTCGATGAACTGAGAAGAGAGGGTTATAAAGCCTTTTATCTGGCTATAGGAGCAGGAGAATCTATTCTACCTAAAATAGAAGGGATTAGAAATAATGAGAAGGTGATAAGCGGATTAAATTTTCTCTATAAAGTTAATACTGGACAGAAGGTTTCGGTTGGTCAAAAAGTAATAGTAGTGGGAGGAGGAAACACAGCCATAGATGCAGCAAGAACTGCTCGCAGGATGGGAGCTGAAGTAACTATAGTTTATCGTCGAACTAGGGAAGAGATGCCTGCTGATTTAGAAGAAATTAGAGAAGCAGAAAAAGAAGGAGTAAAGATTCAGCTTCTACAAAATATAAAAGCTATTAAAGCTAATCAAAATAAAGATAGATTATTAGTAGAATTAATCAATATGCGCTTGAGTGATTTTGATGAATCAGGTCGAAGGAGGCCAGTAGAAATTGAAACCTCTTTATTTACTAAAGAAATAGATTTATTGATTTTAGCTCTTGGTCAGAAACCGGCATTAGGTAATTTACTGGATAAGGAAAATATTAAATTAAATCGAGATGATACTATCTGTTGTTCTTCTCCAAAAGGTGAGACCTTAACCCAGGATCTATTTGCTGGTGGTGATGTAGTTACTGGACCTTCTACGGTAGTAGAAGCAATAGGTCAAGCTCAGAAAGTAGTAGAGGCCATAGATAAATACTTAACTGGTGGGCAGGAAGAATACCCTTGGAATATTAAAGATCCTATCGAAGTTGAGTTTAACCCTGAAGAAGAACCAGTAGATTATTCAAGAGCAGAAAATATCTTGTTACCTGTAGAGGAACGGATTGGTTGGGCTGAAGTAGAAAAAACTTGGAGTAGGCAGATTGCTTGTCGAGAAGCAGAAAGATGCTTACGTTGTGAATATAGAAAAGAAGAGGAGGGGTCATGATTATTAAAGATATTGTGTATAAATATGGAAATAAAAGGGAAAATTTAATCCAGATTTTACATGAAATTCAGGATGCAGATCCACAGAATTATATTAGTAAAGAAAATCTAATTCGCTTAAGTGAGATAATGAATATCCCAGTATCAGATATTACTAGCACTGCATCTTTTTACACTATGTTTAGTTTTCAGCCTAGAGGAAAGTATATCATCCGAGTTTGTGGAAGTCCTCCCTGTCATATTATGGGAGCTGAAACTATATTTGAAGTTATTTCTAAAGAATTAAAGATTGCCAAAGGAGAAACTACTTCCGATGGATTATTTACTCTGGAGGAGACTAGTTGTTTGGGTGTTTGTGCAGTTGCTCCAGCAATAATGATTAATGATACTGTTTATGGTTATTTGACTGTGGAAAGGGTAAAAGAGATACTTGCCCAGATAAGAAAAAAGGAGGGCAAATAAGATGAATGATAAGAGTATTACCCAGGTTTTAGTAAGTATCGATAGCAATACAGTACTATCTGGGGCTAGACAGATTAAAACAAAGTTGATTACAGAACTAAGCCGACAGGGAATTTCTGAAGAAGTAAGAGTAATTGAAACCGGGAGCATTGGACCTACCAACCAAGGAGTAGTTTTGGGTGTGTTTCCTGGAGGAGAACTTTATGCAAACTTAACCGAAGAGGAAATTGCAGAGTTTGTTCAGGAAAGATTTGTAAAGGGTAGAACTTACCAAAAGAGATTATTGGCAGAGAAATTACCAGAAGAAATGATGTTGCAGGAATATGATTCTCGTAAAACCCAGTATTATGGTCGAATTGTCCTGGATAATTGTGGAAGAATTAATCCTGAGGATATTGAAGAATATATTGGAGTTGGTGGTTACGAAGCATTAGGATCTGCCTTACAGGAAAAGACACCTGAGGAAATTATTAATATTATTCAAGCTTCAGGTTTACGTGGTAGAGGGGGAGCTGGATTCCCTACTGGTTTGAAGTGGTCTTTTACTTTTAAAGAAAAGAAATATCCCAAATATGTAGTATGTAATGCTGATGAAGGAGAACCAGGTACCTTTAAAGATCGCTTGATTATGGAGGGAGACCCTCATAAGATCATAGAAGCAATGGTCATTGCTGGCTATGCAGTAGAGGCTGAACAGGGATTTATTTATATAAGGGGAGAATATAAACTCTCTATTGAAAGACTGCAAAAAGCCATTCAACAGGCCAGAGAGATGAATTTATTAGGTGAAAATATTTTTGGAACAGATTTCAATTTTGATATTCAAATTAAGATAGGAGCCGGTTCCTATGTCTGTGGAGAAGAAACTGCCCTTCTTAATTCTATAGAAGGTTATCGTGGAGAACCCCGTTTAAAACCGCCATATCCTGCACAATACGGTTTATTACAACAGCCTACCCTAATCAATAATGTAGAAACTCTGGCTAATATACCGGCTATTATATTAAATGGTCCGGATTGGTTCAGGAATTTTGGAACTGAAAATATGCCAGGAACAAAGGTCTATACTGTATTAGGGCATGTCAATCGTCCTGGTTTGATAGAAGTACCCATAGGGATAACTTTAAGAGAAGTTATTTATGATTATGCTGGTGGTATTTCTTCAGGAGAATTCAAAATGGCTCAAATTGGGGGAACAGCAGGAGATATCCTATCTGCAGAGCAGTTAGATGTTCCTTTAGATATTCAATCTTTACAGGCATTAGGTCATAATCTTGGTTCAGGTGCCTTACTTATTATGAATGATTCTATTTCAGTTGCTGAATTATTAACCAGTTGTATGAAATTTTTTGCTCATGAGTCTTGTGGTAAATGTTCTGTTTGCCGGATTGGAACTGAATATTTATACACAGCCTGTAATAGATTAAGAAAAGGAGAAGGTTATGCAGATGAATTGGAAAATATGAGGGACATTGCCACTACGATGAAATTAACTGCTTTTTGTCCTTTAGGGCAATCAGTTGCACAACCTGTATTTTCTGCCCTGAAATATTTTAAGAATGAACTTAGCAAAAGTATTAAACAGAATAAAAAGAGTTTTTCTCCTACCAGAGAGAAAAATAGTAAAGTTATTTATTATTCTTAAAGAAGGAGTTTTAAAATGGGATTAAAGATTAAAATAGACAACATACCTTTAGAGGTACCAGAAGGAACTACAATTTTAAATGCGGCAAAAAAAGCAGGGATTTATATTCCTACTCTATGTGCTATGCCTGAACTTGGATTTACCCCTGGTTCTTGCCGTGTTTGTGTAGTAGAAGTGGAAGGTTTAACTAATTTACCAGCCTCTTGTGTCTATCCAGTTAGGGATGGAATGGTTATACATACTAATAGCCAGAGAGTAAAAGAAGCCAGAAGAATGGTTTTAGAATTATTGCTAAGTAACCATCCTTTAGATTGTATGACCTGCGAGAAGAGCGGTGATTGTGCCCTCGAAAATTTAGCCTATGAATTAGGAGTAAAAGAGTCAAGGTTTGGTAGAAGAGAAAAAAGATTACCTCTTGATGAGAGCAACCCTTTTATTGTGAGAGATTTAAATAAATGTGTATTATGTGGTCGATGCGTAGAAATATGCAATGAAATTCAGCAAACCCACGCCATTAATACCGGATATCGTAGCTCAAAATCGAAAATTATAGCTGGTTTAGATGAAGGCTTGAAATATTCAGATTGCGTTTTCTGTGGGCAGTGTGTGGCAGTTTGTCCAGTGGGAGCTCTAATTGATAAAGCTGCTCAGGGGAAGGGCAGAAGCTGGGAGTTTCGAAAGGTTCATACTATCTGTAATTATTGTGGGTGTGGTTGTGGTTTTGATCTGAATATTAAAGATAAAAAAGTAGTTAAAGTTACCTCCAATTCAGAGAGTGTAGTAAATGGGATTAATCTCTGTGTAAAAGGTCGTTTTGGAAATGATTATATTCATAGGGACGATAGGTTAACTACACCTTTCATTAGAAAAAATGGGAAATTAGAACCAGCTACTTGGGAAGAAGCTCTGCAATTGATCAGTGATAAATTTAAAAAAATCAAGGAAGAAAGTGGTAGTGATAGTTTGGCGGTACTTTCTTCAGCTAAGTGTACTAATGAAGAAAACTTTTTATTAATGAAATTTGCCCGGGCTATATTAGGTACCAATAATGTAGACCATTGTGCTCGACTTTGTCATTCTTCAACAGTAGCTGGATTAGCTTCCGCCTTTGGAAGTGGAGCTATGACTAATTCGATAAAAGAGATTGCTAATGCCTCGGTAATTTATTTGACTGGCTCCAATACTACGGAAAATCATCCTATTATAGCTTTAGAAATTAAGAAAGCAGTAACCAAAAATGGTGCAAAATTGATTGTAGCCGATCCTAGAGAGATTGAGTTAGCAAAATATGCCACTGTCTGGTTAAGACAGAAGCCGGGTACCGATGTAGCTCTCTTTAATGGATTAATGAATGTAATTATTAACGAAGGCTTAGAAGATAAGAAGTTTATTCAAGAGAGAACCGAAGATTATGAAAAAATGAAAAAGGTGGTTTTGAAGTATACTCCCGAGATAGCAGAAAAGATTACAGGTGTACCCGCAGAAGATATTCGAAAAGCAGCCCGTATATATGCTACTGCACCCTGCGCTTCTATTATTTATTCTATGGGGATTACTCAGCATACTACTGGTACCGATAATGTATTATCTACTGCGAATTTAGCTATGCTTACTGGTAATGTGGGAAAAGAGAGTACAGGGGTTAATCCATTACGTGGGCAAAGTAATGTTCAGGGAGCATGTGATATGGGTGCTTTACCCAATGTCTATTCTGGCTATCAAGCAGTCACCGATTCTCAAGTAAGAGAAAAATTTTCTCAAGCCTGGAACGTAGAATTACCGGATAGGATAGGTCTTACTGTCGTAGAAATCCTCAACGCAGCTTATGAGGGGAAGATAAGAGGTATCTTTGTTATGGCAGAAAATCCAGCTATGTCAGATCCAGATTTGAATCATGCTCGTGAAGCTTTAAAGAAAACAGAATTTTTAGTAGTTTCCGATATGTTTATGACTGAAACTGGGGAGTTAGCTGATGTAATCTTGCCTGGGGTTAGTTTTGCTGAAAAAGATGGTACAATTACCAATACAGAAAGAAGGGTGCAAAGAATTCGTAAGGCTATAGAACCTATAGGGGAAGCAAAACCAGAATGGAAGATTATCTGTGCTTTAGCCCAAAAAATGGGTTATCCAATGCAATATAACAGCCCGGCAGAGATAATGGAAGAGATTGCCAACCTTACTCCTATTTATGGGGGCATTTTATACCCTCGTTTGGAGAAAGAGGGTTTACAATGGCCTTGTCCGAATTCCAATCATCCAGGAACTAAATATTTGCATCAGGAGAAGTTTACTAGGGGAAAAGGGAAATTCTTTCCCGTAGAATTTAAAGAGGCAGCAGAATTACCTGATCAAGAATATCCTTTTATCTTTACTACTGGAAGGGTATTATATCATTTTCATACTGGTACAGTCACTCGCAGATCTAGAGGTCTTTGTGAAATTTACCCGGAGGCTTTAGTGGAAATCAACCCTCAGGATGCTGAGGAACTAAACATTCAAGATGGGGAGGTGATTGAAGTCTCTTCTCGACGGGGAAAAATTAGAGCGAAAACTCAAATTACTGAAAAGTCAGGGAAAGGGGTAATATTTATGAGTTTTCATTTTTATGAAGCAGCGGCTAATTTATTAACTAATGCTGCCCTTGATCCTGTTTCCAAGATACCAGAATACAAGGTCTGTGCGGTAAAACTGCAAAAGATTAATTAAAATTAATAAAGGGAAGGAGTATAAATAAAATGGAGACAAAAGAGATACAAGAAGTAAAAATTACCGAGCCTAATTTTTTAGCTCCCGCAGGTATAGCTCAGGCTTTTCGACAGGTCAGTAATGCCAAAACAAATCTTCCTGTAATAAATATGATAATTTTGGGAATTCTCGCCGGTGTCTTTATTGGGGTTGGAGGACAATTAGCTGCTATGGTTACCTTTGATATGGAAGGTTTTTTGGGTATTGGTTTTACCAAATTTATTTTTGGTAGTGTCTTCTCAGTAGGGTTGATGATGGTAGTAATTGGAGGAGCTGAACTTTTTACTGGAAATAATCTGATCTTTTTAGGAGTTTTAAATGGTGATGTAAAGTTAAGTAAAATGCTAAAAAATTGGTTTTGGGTCTATTTAGCTAATTTTGTGGGTTCTTTATTAATGGTCTGGATAATTTATACTACTGAACTCTGGAAGACCGGTAATTTAGGTGTGGGAGCTAAGGCCTTAGCTATTGCCAATGGTAAAGTTAATCTCAGCTGGGAGGTAGCATTTTCCCGTGCAATTTTATGTAACTGGCTAGTATGTATGGCGGTGTGGATGTCTGCTGCTGCCAAGGATATTGTAGGTAAGATATTTGCCATTTATTTCCCTATTATGGCTTTTGTGGCTAGTGGATTCGAACATTCGGTGGCTAATATGTTTTTCGTACCTATGGGCTTGATATTAAAAAGTAATTCTTCGGTGGTAGAAGCTGCTGGTTTGGTTGGTAAACTAAGTAATCTAACCTGGGGAGGCTTTATTGGGAAAAATTTAATTCCAGTAACTTTAGGTAATATAATAGGAGGAGCTTTCTTTGTAGCTACTTTATATTGGATGGTATATTTAAGGGGTAAGAAAGATAAATAAATTACTAAGAAAGTAGTAAGAAAATAAAATTTGCTTAAGGAGGGAGATCATAGGTTTCTCAATTGCATTGGTTTCTCTCCTTGTTTTTTCCCCTCAAGAAGGGTAAAATAAGAACAAAATTTTTAGGAAATAGCTTACTATGACCAACGAAAAGAAAAAAGATATTTCCTTAGCTGCTTTGATTTTAGCTGGAGGGAAAAGTAGTCGATTAGGTAATCATCAAAATAAGGCTTACCTTAAATTAAAAGGAAGATACCTTATTGAAATAGTAAGAGAGAAACTTGCTCAGATAGTACATAATAAGATTATTATAGTTGGATCACCAGAAGAATATTCTGCTTATTTAGAAGTTGTTCCTGATATTTTCCCCCAGCAGGGACCTTTAGGGGGGATATTCTCTGGTTTAAAAGCATCTCCTTCCTTCTATAATCTAGTAGTAGGTTGTGATATGCCCTTTTTAGAAACTAATCTTCTTAGCTATATGATACAAAATATTGATAATTATGATATAATTATTCCTTGTTATGGTAAAGGATTGATTGAACCATTATGTGCGGTCTATAGTAAAGATTGCTTAAAGGTAATTGAAAGAAATTTGCTTAGGAAAATCTATGCAGTTAGAAAAATTTTCCCTACCTTAAGAGTCAAATATATTACTGAAGAAGAGATTAAAAAGTACGATCCAGAGTTCCACTCTTTTTTCAATATTAATTACCCTGGAGATTTAAAGCGAGCAGAAAAAATTTATCAAAATAAAAAAGAAGATAAAAAATCAATTGAAAAATAATTTGGCTTATCGAGAGATAAAATTAATCAGGCTAAAAAAAAATAAACAGGAAAAAATTACTGATCTGGTTATCCGGGAATCAGTATTAGATATTTCCTTTAATGGTGAAAAAATTTCTACTTTGAATTATAGTAATGGTGGAGAGAAATATCTGGGAGTAGGTTTTCTTTTTACCGAAGGGTTTCTAAAGAAAAAAGAAGAGATAATTTATTTGAAATATATCCAGGAAAAAGAGACCATAGAAGTAGTTACCAGAAATATTAATGCCTCTCAGAAAAGAAAAAAAAGAAAAGAGTTATCTTTAAAAATAAAAAAAGAGAAAATTAAGATAAAAACAGAAGTAATTTTTCAATTAATGGATGATTGGCAATCAAGAGCAAAACTTTTTTCGCTGACTGGTGGCACTCATAGTTGTGCCCTGGCTAATCGAGAAGGTTCTATCCTTTTATTTGCTGAAGATATCAGCCGTTATAATACAGTGGATAAAATACTAGGTGAAGCTTTGCTACAAGGATTACCCTTAGAAGATAAGATAATAATTGGTTCATTTCGGATAACTTCAGGAATTTTTACTAAAATGTTGCGAGGTAGAATACCTTTAATTATTTCACGTTCAGCCCCCACCGATCGAGCCATAGAACTTGCTCAAAAAATGGGCGTAACTTTAATAGGATTTGCACGGGAAGATAGAATGAATATTTACACTTATCCCGAAAGCATTGATATCTAAAAAGAGGAGAAAGAAAAAATTTATGTCTACTCAAGAGATAATTATTGCCCTTGATCCAGGAAGAGAAAAGTGTGGTTATGCCATAGTTAATTCCAGTTTAAAGGTTTTAAGAAAAGGGGTAGTAGTTACTGAAAGATTATGCGAGAAGATAGAAGAAGAATCAAAGATTGGGAAGATAGATAGAATTATTCTAGGAAATGGAACAAGCTATCAACTGATTAAAAAAATTCTGAAAATAAATTTCCCCCATCTAGATATAGTAATTATTGAGGAGGAGTATAGTACCCTTCAGGCTAGAAAGAGATATTTTAAGGAAAATCCTCCTCGATTTTTATGGAGGATGGTTCCTGTATCTTTAAGGGTTCCTCCGGTGCCTTATGATGATTGGGTAGCTGTAATCCTGGCTGAGAAATATTTTCAAAAAAGAGTTTAGTTTTTAAGAAAGCAATGGTTATTTTTGGTTAAATTTATTGTCCCTGGATATCAATTTTAGAAGAGTAAATGATAGAAAGATTATTTATTTAGTAGGAATAAAATTATAACAAAATAGTAATTAGATCGATTTAATTATTCCAGTTAATTTCAAGGGAGCGTTAACTAAAATTTTGTTTAAACAAGAAGATTCAGGAAGTATTTTTAATGAAGATTAGGGAAAATATAATTATTAGAGGAATTGTTCAAGGGGTAGGATTCCGTCCATTTATTCATAAATTAGTTCGTCACTATAATTTATCTGGTTGGATTATTAATTCCAATCAGGGAGTGGAAATAGAAGTCGAAGGAGAGGAGGAAGAGATAAAAGATTTTTTAAAGGATATTAAAATTAAACTTCCTCCCCTGGCTAGAATTGAAGAGATAGAAGTTAAACTGCTTCCACTAATTGGTTATCAGGATTTTTTAATTAAAAAGAGTGAGATTAGAAAAAGCAATGGTTTGGTTTTGGTATCTCCAGATATATGTATTTGTAAGGATTGTTTAGAAGAATTATTTAATCCTCAAGATCGGCGCTTTCGCTACCCTTTTATTAACTGTACCAATTGTGGGCCCCGTTTTACTATTATCCAAGATATCCCTTACGATCGAGAAAAGACTACTATGCAGAAATTCAGGATGTGTACCTCCTGTAAGAGCGAGTATGAAACAATAGATAATCGGAGATATCACGCTCAACCCAATGCTTGTAATCTCTGTGGTCCGCAAGTATCTCTTTATAATCGAAAAGGGCGCAAAATAGAAGGTACTGAACCTATAGAAGAGGCTAAAAAATATCTAAAAGAAGGTAAAATAGGGGCAATTAAGGGATTGGGTGGCTTTCACCTAGCTTGTGATGCTACTAATAATCAAGCAGTATTAAGATTGAGAGATTTTAAGAAGAGGGAAGATAAACCTTTTGCTTTAATGTCCTTTAATTTAGAGCAGATTAGACAATACTGTCTGATAGAAGAAGCGGAGATTGCTTTGCTGGAAAGCCGTGCTCGACCCATTGTCCTATTAAAAAAGAAAGAGAATAGTCGTATTTCTCCCTTAGTGGCACCTCGTAATCAATGCCTAGGAGTAATGCTGCCCTATACTCCCCTGCATTATTTATTATTACAGGGAGATTTTTTAGCCCTAGTAATGACCAGTGGAAATTTTGGCGATGAACCGATTCTATTTGACAACCAGGAGGTTGTGGAAAAATTGGAAGGGGTAGCAGATTTCTTTCTCCTTTATAACCGAGAGATATTTAATCGTTGTGATGATTCAGTAGTGAAAATAATCAATCAAGAAATGGTCTTTTTTCGCAGATCAAGAGGTTATGTACCTGAACCTATAGTTCTGGATAAGGAAATAAAAGAAGTTTTGGCAGTAGGAGGGGAGTTAAAAAATACTATTGCCCTTTCTCAAGGAAGATATGTTTTTCCTAGCCAATATCTAGGGAATTTGCAAAGCGCTGATACTTATGAATTTTTTAAAGAGTCGATACAAAAATTGAAAAGGATTTTAAAGATTAATCCCCGGATTGTTGCCTGTGATTTACATCCAGATTATCTTTCTACTAAATATGCTGAAGAAATTGGGAAACAAAAGGGGCTGGAAATAGTAAAGATCCAGCATCACTATGCCCATATAGTTAGTTGTATGGCAGAAAACAGGGTTAAAGGAAGAGTAATTGGAGTAGCTTATGATGGTGCTGGCTGGGGAGAAGATAATTATATCTGGGGCGGAGAGTTTTTATTAGCTGATTTTCAAGGGTATTCCCGAATAGGTCATTTAAAATATTTTCCCTTACCAGGAGGAGAAAAAGCAATAAAAGAACCCTGGAGAATGGCTTATAGTTATTTATATTCAATTTATGGTTCAAGTATTCACCAATTATCTTTAGATTTTATCCAGCGAAATAATTCTAGCTTATACCACCTTCTGGAAAAAATGATTGATCAACAGATTAATTCACCTCTCACTTCTAGTTGTGGACGATTGTTCGATGCAGTAGCTTCCTTAATAGGAATAAGGGATAAAATCAGCTATGAAGGACAAGCAGTTATAGAAATGGAAGCCCTCTGTCAGGAAGGAATTAAAGAGGGATATAGTTATCTATGGGAAAGAGTGGGAAATTTATTTTTAATTTCCCCGGAAGATATTTTTCGAGAGATAGTTACTGACCTAAAACAAGGGGTTAATCAAGCTATCCTGGCCACAAAATTTCATAATACTGTGGCAAATTTTACCGTATCTTTATGTGTTAAAATAAGAGAAGAAACCCAACTTAATCAGGTAGCTTTAAGTGGAGGGGTATTCCAAAATCGCTATCTAAGTGAAAGAATTATTAATCAGCTAAAAGAGAAAGGATTTCAAGTGTATTTTCAGAGGAAAGTTCCCCCAAATGATGGAGGAATATCTCTGGGACAGGCAGTAATAGCAGGAAGTAAATAATGTTTCGAGGTTTCGATATTTTATATCGCGAAAATACATTAAAAAACAGTAATGAATAATTATTGATAGTTTACAGGTTAAGAATTGCAGGCTTATTCGGTTAGCAGTAACTGGCTAACTAAGGTAATTGGCAAATTAAGAATCGGTTAATTAATTTATAGCTTATATTAATAGGGAGGAAAATAATGTGTTTAGCTATACCAGGAATGGTGAAAAAAATATTTAATGATAATACAGCAGAAATAGAGATTGGAGGTATTATTAAAAAAGCTAGTTTAGACTTAGCTCCACAGGTTTCAGTAGGAGATTATGTACTTTTACATGCAGGTTTTGTTTTAGAAGTTATTAAGGAGGAGAAAGCCAGAGAAATATTTCAAGCTTGGAAGGGGAATTTAGATTGAAGTATATTGATGAATATAGAAGTAAAACATTAGCTAAAAATATCCTGAATCAGATAAATCTTATTTCTTATCAGCCAGTTAATCTGATGGAGGTTTGTGGAACTCATACAGTATCTATCTTTCGAAATGGCTTGCGCAAAATCTTGCCTCTCCATATTAACCTTATTTCTGGGCCGGGATGTCCGGTCTGTGTAACTCCGGTGCGCTATATTGATGAGATTATCGCTTTTTCCAGGAAGAAAGAATTTATCGTTACTACTTTTGGGGATATGTTAAGAGTTCCTGGTTCAACTTCCTCACTGGAAAAAGAGAAGGCTAAGGGAGCAGACATAAGAATGGTTTATTCACCTTTAGATGCCTTAAAAATTGCCCAGAACAATCCTGAAAAAAAGATTATTTTTGCGGGTGTGGGTTTTGAAACCACTATCCCTACTATTGCTAGCACTATCTTAAAAGCAGATAAAGAAAAAATTAAAAATTTTTTCGTCTTAAGTATGGGTAAATTAATTCCTCCTGCTATGAAATCTTTACTGGAAAGCAAGGAGATAAAAATAAATGGTTTTCTTTGTCCCGGGCATGTAAGCACAATTATTGGAAGCAAACCTTATCAGTCTATTGCTTCACAATATCATGTTCCCTGTGTAATTTCCGGATTTGAACCTGTAGACATTTTACAAAGTATTTATTTGCTGTTACAACAGCTAAAGAATAATCAAGCAGAGGTAATTATTCAATATTCCCGGGCAGTAAAACCTGAAGGTAATGAAATTGCTTTATCTAAAATGAAGGAAGTATTTATTACGGTAGACTCAGATTGGCGGGGAATAGGTAATATTCCGCAAAGTGGTTTAGAGATCAATGATAATTTTTTTCGGTTCAATGCCCGTGCATTGGAAAGCGATATAGAGATAGAAGAGACTTTAGAATTTAAAAATTGTCGTTGTGGAGAGGTATTAAAAGGGATAATTACTCCTCTCCAATGTCCTCTGTTTAAAAAAATATGTACTCCCGAGAATCCCTTAGGAGCTTGCATGGTTTCCTCAGAAGGGAGTTGCTCTGCCTATTATAAATATAATTAGTCATTGGTTGAAAGTGGATAGGATTTTTGGTGTAAGTACATCTTACAAGATTCGAGATACAAGCTGCAAACTTATAGTTTTTAGTTTATAGCTTTGGGATAAAAAGAATCGGCTGAAAGTTTTCAGTTATCAGCTCATAGCAAGTATAGGCGTATTACCTATACACCCTTGTTATGAATTACTATACTGCAAGTCTGTTCTCGTGAAAACAGAGAACGTTTATCCTACTAATGACTAATGACTATTCACTAACGATTGGAAGAGAAAGGGGGAAAAATGAAGGAAGAAAAAATCTTGTTAAGCCATGGCAGTGGGGGAAGATTGTCTCATGATTTAATTAAAAAATTATTTTTACCAAATTTTGTAAACGATAAATTATCTAAACTTGATGATGGGGCCATCCTGAAGACTCCAGGAACAAAATTAGCTTATAGTACTGATTCTTATACTGTAGATCCTCTATTCTTCCCGGGGGGGAATATTGGACTATTAGCAGTTTATGGCACAGTAAATGATTTGGCTATGTGTGGAGCTAAGCCTTTGTATTTAAGTTGCTCTTTAATTATCGAGGAAGGTTTCCCTTTAAGTGATTTAGAAGAGATTGTATTAAGTATGAAAAAAGCCTGTTCTATTGCTAGGGTAGATATTGTTACTGGTGATACTAAAGTAGTAAACCGCGGAAATGCAGATAAAATTTTTATTAATACCTCAGGGATTGGAGTGGTAAAAAGGGGAGTAAATACTTCTGGGAGTAATGCTCAAGTTGGTGATTTGATTATTCTTAATGGTCCAATTGGGAATCATGGCATTGCCATCTTATCTGCCCGGGAAGGTTTAAATTTTGAAACAACTATTCAAAGCGATCTTGCTCCCTTAAATGGCTTGGTAAATGAAATACTGAAGTATAGTTCTGATATTCATGTTTTAAGAGATCCTACCCGGGGTGGCTTAGCTACTACTCTTAATGAAATAGCTCAATCATCAAGGGTAGAAGTAGAGATAGAAGAAGAAAAAATACCGCTAGAAGAGGAAGTTCGAGCTGCTTGTGAACTGTTGGGTTATGACCCTCTTTATTTGGCTAATGAAGGTAAATTAGTAACTTTTGTTTCTCCTCACGTAGCTCCTATACTACTAGAAGAAATGCGGAAGAACGAATATGGTATTAACTCAAAAATTATTGGTAAAGTAGTAAAAAAGTCTGAAGGATTAGTTTACCTTCGTACCTCTATTGGGGGTAAAAGAGTAGTAGATATGTTAACTGGAGAGCAATTACCAAGAATATGTTAGAGAATTGGCAATAAAATAAAACTGCTAAAACTGGCTATTTAATTAATTGTTGAATCAAGTGAATCAGTTATTTTTCTGGTTTATCTATTAAGGAATTAAGGGTTTATTTTAGCTAATTTTAAAAAATATAGCTTTAAATTAGATCAAGGTATATTATAATATGATAATACAGGCTTGAATACTAATCAAAACCACCATTTGCCAGGTAAAAAGGGGGTAATAAAAGGTGAAGGAAAAACAAGAAAGTATCCAGGTGCGTTTAGCTCGGGAAACTATCGAAAATTATGTAAGATATGGTAAGGTGATTTCTCCTCCTGAAGATTTGCCTCTGGAATTAAAAGAGAATCGAAAAGGAGTATTCGTATCGTTAAAAAAATTTGGAAATTTAAGAGGCTGTATCGGGACTTTTATGCCTACTCAAAAAAATATTGCCCAGGAGATTATTCGCAATGCTATAAGTGCTGCTGTTGAGGATCCACGTTTTCCACCATTATCTGTAACTGAACTGGAAAATTTAGATATTTCAGTCGATATCTTATCCTCTCCAGAAGAAGTTTCGGATCCTACCCAGCTTGACCCTAAAAAATACGGAGTAATAGTAAGTAGTGGCTATAAAAAAGGCTTATTATTACCTGATTTAGAGGGAGTGGAAACCGTAGAACAACAGATTGATATAGCTAGACGCAAAGCTGGGATAAGCCCTGAAGAAAAGATAAGATTGTATCGCTTCGAAGTAAAAAGGTTTTATTAGCTGCTCGTTTTTAGCAGAACAATATTTTAGTAAATAATTTTATTTTGAAATTAGAAATAATAATCCTCACTATCTACTATATATTGCATATTAACATTATAAAATGGAGATCAAGATTATGAAAGAAGCCCTTTTTTACCGATTAATTGATGAAGAAAAAGGCATTCTTCAATGTTTGCTCTGTCCCAAAGAATGCAAAATTAAAAAAAATCAGGTAGGTTTCTGTCGGGCAAGAAAAAATATACAGAATAAGCTTTATTCTTTAATTTACGCTAGAATATCTTCTTTTGGGATAGATCCTATTGAGAAAAAACCTTTATATCATTATTTGCCTGGTTCTATGGTTTTATCTTTAGGTACTATAGGTTGTAATTTTTCTTGTTCTTTCTGCCAGAACTGGACTATCTCTCAGGAAAGCATAGATAGAGTAAGGGTAGATGAATTATCTCCAGAAAAAGCTGTAGAATTAGCCCTAAAGAATCATTCTCCTGCAATTTCTTATACCTATTCTGAACCTTTAATCTGGTACGAATATGTGTTGGATACTGCTAGATTAGCCAGAAAAAATAATCTAAAGAATATCCTGGTAACCAATGGATTTATTAATCAAGAACCTTTACAAAAAATCATCCCTTATATTGATGCTTTTAATATTGATTTGAAATCTATTCGAGAATCTTTTTATCAAAAATATTGTCAGGGGAATCTTACTCCAGTTTTACGCACTATAGCTCTAGCGAAGTCCTCTGCCCATGTCGAGATTACTAATTTACTTATTCCCGGATTAAATGATGGAGAAGAAGAGATTCAAGAGTTAGTGGATTGGGTAGCTACTCAAGGAGAAGATATCCCTTTACATTTTTCTCGTTATTTTCCCTGTTATCAGATGGATATTGAAGCCACTCCTATTACTACTTTATATCGAGCTCGAGAGATTGCACAAAAAAAATTAAAATATGTTTATCTGGGTAATATTTGGGATGAAGAGGCTAATACAACTTACTGCGCTAATTGCCATAAGATTTTAATTCGACGGACAGGTTATCGAATCCATAATCTGGGAATAGATCAGCAAGGAAGATGTAAATATTGTGATCAACAGGTAGTTCATTTTTAATATTTTGTAGAGAAATTTTAAAGATACCTCAAATAAACATATAGCCAGGCAATACAAAGATTAATGATCACTAAAGGCATAGATACCTTGATAAAATACCAGAAGGGTATGGGTTGTTTGTTTTTTTCAGCAATATCGGCGACTATTAAATTGGAAGCAGAACCGATTAGAGTGCCGTTGGCACCTATATTCGCGCCCAGGGCAAGTATCCACCAAAGTAAATTTATATTGGTAGTTTCCAGGAGAAAAGACATATTTTTTACTACTGGAATGGCTATAGCAATTAGAGGAATATTATCGAAGAAAGAAGATAAAAGACTAGAAAATATCAGGGTATAGGAGCTAAAAAGAGAAAAGTTTTTGGAAATCTGTGGAATAAGGCGAGCAGTAATAATCGTAATTAAGCCGTTTTCTTCTAATGTTCCAGTCAGAATGTTTAACCCAATCAGGAAGAAGACTATTTTCCAGTCTACTTGAGCATAAATATGATCAGGATCTTGCTTGCTGATTAATAGCATAACTAAAGCCCCTAAAAGATAAATTACTCCTAATTCCAGATGAATCAGATGGGCAAAGAAGGAAAACATAATAGTTATGGTTAATATCAGTAAAGAGGATTTATATAGGTAGGGATTGAGAATCGCCCTTTTTTCATCAATACGAGTTAAATGAGAAATCAATTCCTTAGATGTTTTATTTTCTTTAAAAATATCTCTAAAATAGTTAGTAAGATAGAAAATACTGATAATCATCAGTATAAAGGAGATAGGAGCCAGATGAGAGAGAAATTCTATAAAATTAAATTTGGCTGAAGAACCTATCATTATATTAACTGGTGTACCAATATAAGTAGCCATTCCACCCAGGTTAGCGGAAATTATTTCTGCAATTAAGAAAGGCAGGGAAGATATTTCGAGAATATTAGTAATGGCTAAAGTAAGATTAGCTAATAGAAGTAAAGTAATGATTTCATCTAAGATAGAGGATAAAAAAGCAGAAAGCAGAGATAAAGCAATTAAAAGTAATAGAGTATTACCTTTACTAAATTTAGTTACTTTTATTGCTAAATATTGAAATATCCCACTCTCTTTTGTTATGATAGTAAAGATCATCATTGCTAGAAAGATAGCCAATTTATTAAAATCTATATTTGCCGTAGCTTGATGGAAACCAATTAAACCGAGGGTGACAGCTACTAATCCTCCCAAAAAGGCGGCAGTAGTCCGAAATCTTCTTTGGGTAAAGATTAAAATATAGGTAATGATTAAAATAATTACACTTAGTAATAGTTTATTCATTTTTTCCCGGTATATTTTTGTTAAATTAGGAAAAAGACAATTGAGAATTTTAAAAAAATATTATGGAAAAATTATACCATAAACTAAACCTTTAACGGAAGTAATTATCCAAATATTTTACAAGTTTTTAATTTTTACTAAAAGGAGAAATTAAAATGTGGAGAGATTTTATTTTTAGGTCATTTTCCAAACACATAGGTATAGATCTTGGTACCTCCACTACTTTGGTATGGTTGAAGAATAAAGGACTGGTCTTATATGAACCTTCTGTAGTAGCTATTCAAGAAGATAGATCACAAGTACTTACCGTAGGAGAAGAGGCAAAAAAAATGATTGGGAGAACTCCTCGAGGATTGATGGCTATTAGACCATTAAAGGAAGGAGTGATAGCTGATTTTAATCTAACTGCTGAGATGTTGAAATATTTTATTAAGAAGGTTCATCTAAAAACCCGTTTTATCCAACCTACCATGGTAATTTGTGTACCCTCCGGAGTAACTGAGGTGGAGAAAAGAGCAGTATCAGAAGTAGCTTATCAATGTGGTGCGCAGAAGGTCTTTTTAATCGATGAACCAATGGCAGCTGCTATTGGAGTAGGGCTTCCCATATTTGAACCAATGGGTAATTTAATCATGGATATAGGAGGAGGGACCTCAGAAACAGCCGTAATTTCTCTAGGAGGGATAGTAGTAAGCGAGTTAAGCAAAGTAGCGGGAGATTATTTAAATGCTACCATCGAAAAATATATTAAACAGTCTTATGATTTATATATTGGGGAGTTAACTTCAGAGAATCTCAAGATTAGTCTTTCTCGAAATGTTTCTCAAGAAGAGGATAAAGCTTTTGAAGTCAGTGGTCGAGATCGGTTAACTGGAATGCCTAAACTAATTACTATACCCTGGGAGGAATTGAAATATGCTTTAAACGAACCTATTCGATTAATTGCAAATACTGTTCGCTTAACTTTGGAAAAAACTCCTCCTGAGTTGGTAGCGGATATTCTGGATAAAGGTTTAATAATGACCGGAGGGGGCTCTTTGCTCTCGGGATTAGCGGAATTTTTGCAGGAGGAAATTGGGATTGCCACATTTATTTCTTCTGATGCAGAATATTGTGTAATCAATGGGATAGGCAAGGTTCTAAATAATTTAAATTATTATCAAAAAATTTTATTGAAAACCAGCAAGTGAGTTTAATTTTATCATTTTATAAGATAATTTATTTTTCTTTATTGCCCTTTAAATATAAAAAGAAGATTAGATTTAGCTTCTGATTTTATTAAGAAAAAATTTTTATTTGGAAAAAATTTAACCAGTAAAGAGGAAAAGGTTGAGCAAATTTGTCGAAAATAATAAATCCTGGATTATTTTTATCCTATTAGTAATTATATCTTTTTTTATTATGACTATAGATTATCATGGTAAATCTTATTTACAATGGTTGGAGAATATCACCTTAAGAGTGATTTCTCCTCTTAATCGAGGATTGAGTACCATAACTATCAGTATTAAAAATTATTTTCATTATCTAAACAACCTTCAACAGATAGAAGAAGAGAATATAAGTTTAAAGAAACAGATGGAAGAATTATTACAGGAAAATTCTCTATTAAATGAAAGATTAATTGCTTATGAAAGATTGAAACAGATCTTAGAACTCACCAAATCCTTTTCTTATGAAATGATTCCTGCCTTAGTTATTGGAAGAGAACCAGGAAATTGGTTTAGTAGTATCATTATTGATAAGGGAGAGAGAGATGGAATAAAAGAAGGTATGGCAGTTGCGGCTAATTATGGTTTAGTAGGTAAAGTAATCAGTGTTAGTCCTAATTCGTCTAAAATAATGCTTATCCTGGATCAAAGAAGTTCTATTGGGGGGATGGTTCAGCGTTCCCGGGATGTTGGGGTAGTAAAAGGTAGCGATCGTAATTATTGTTATATGGAATATCTATCCTATGAGGCAGATATTAAAATAAATGATATAGTAATTACTTCTGGATTAGGAAGTATTTTCCCTAAAGGAATAAAAATTGGTCGGGTAGTGGTTATAGAGAAAGAAAAACATGATCTCTTCCAGAGAGTTTTGATTAAACCAGAAGTAGATTTTACTAAACTAGAAGAAGTGTTAGTGGTAAAAAAATCAGAGTAAAAATTAGAAAAATAGGAGGGGACCAATATTTTTCAACTAATAGAACTAGAAAATGGTTTAAGAGTAGTTATAGAAGAAATGCCCTATATGAAGTCAGTAGCGATTGTCTTTGGTATAAAAGTGGGTTCTCGATATGAAAAAAGAGAAAATAGTGGCATTTCTCACTTAATTGAACATATGCTTTTTAAAGGCACCAGAAAAAGACCAAACACTCTGGAGATATCTCAGGCTATTGAAGGAGTAGGGGGAGAGATTAACGCAGCAACTTCTAAAGAAATTACTCAAATCTATACTAGAATTCCTATGGAAAAATTTAAGATAGCTTTAGAGGTTATGGCTGATTTATTGGCGAATTCCCTTTTTCGAGAAGAGGATTTAGAAAAAGAAAAGTTAATTATTGTGGAAGAAATCAAAAAATACGAAGATCTTCCAGAAGAATTAGTTGAATTGTTTCTGGATCAAATTCTATGGGGGAACCATCCTTTAGGAAGAACTATTTTGGGAAAAGAAAGAGTGATCAAAAAACTACAAAGAGAAGACCTTTTAACTTTCTTGAAGCAGTTTTATCGGCCTAATAATATAGTAATTAGTATAGCTGGTAATATTAAAATTTATGAAGTAATTGCGCAAATCAAAAAATATTTTTTAGAAATAGAAGGAGGTAGGATAAAAGATTATCTACCTGTTCAAATAAACCAACAAAATATGCGAATAAAAGTAAAAACAAAAAAAAGTAAACAAGCGCATTTAGCTTTTGGTTTTCCTGGAATCTCCCGTCTGGATCCCCGACGATATGCTCTGGATTTATTAGATATAATCCTAGGATCGGGATTAAGCTCTCGACTCTTTCAAGAAATCAGGGTTAAAAAGGGTTTAGCTTATGATATTCACTCTTATATTCAATATTTTAATGATGCCGGTTCTTTTAGTATTTATGCTGGTATTGAAACCAGTAGATTGAATGAAACTCTTCAGGCAGTGATAGAAGAATTAATTAAGATTAAAGAGAATAGAATACCAGAAGAGGAACTGAATAAAGCGAAAGAAATGTATAAAGGTGCTTTATCTTTAAGTTTAGAGAGCACTCTTAGTAGAGCCTTCTGGTGGGGGAACAGGATCTTATTCTATAACAAACCTATCTCTTTTCAAGAAGTAAAAAAAAGGATTGATGAAGTTGCTATAGAAGATATACAAAATTTAGCCCAGGATATCTTTAGTAGTCAGAAAATAAATCTTTCTCTAGTTGGTCCCTTTAGAGATAGGAACTTAGAAGAGGGCAGAATAATCTTAGAGCAATTGCATTAATTTTAATTAGAAAATTTAAGAAGTAAATATTTGAATAGAGTAAATAGGGTTAATTTACCCAAATCAATTAATTAGAAGATTATCACTATTAATTAGAAAAAAATAAAGGAATAATGAGATGCCACTAAAATTAGGAATAGGAGATATCATCCGTCTAAAAAAGAAACACCCTTGTGGGGGTTTTCATTGGGAAATAACTCGCACGGGTATAGATATAGGGATTAAGTGTCTATGTTGTGGAAGGAAGGTGTTAGTTCCTCGAATAAAACTAGAAAAAAAGATAAAAGAAATTATTCCTCGAGATTAAAATATACTTGTCAGCATAAATAACTGATGTTATAATATGAAAACATTTATAATTCTTTTCCTTGCTTCCAGAATTCTATCTGGAGGCTGGTAAAGTCCATAAGGAGGAGGTGAAGAGATGAAAGGTTACGAAGTAATGCTGGCCATTAATCCTGAATTAGAAACTGATGAATTAAATTCTTTACTGGAAAAGTATAAAAAAATAATTCAGGGGAAAAAGGGGATTATAGTCAAAATAGATAAGTGGGGGAAAAGACCACTGGCTTATGAAATTAAAAATTTTCAACAGGCGAATTATGTACTTCTAAGTTTTGATCTGGATAGTAAACAAATTTCAGATTTAGAGCGGATTATGCGTCTGGATGAAAAAATAATTAGATATCTATTAGTTTTAAGACAAGAAAGAACCCTTCCAGTAAAAGAAAAATCCCGTAGGGTTACAAAGCAGGAGAAAAAACCTGAGGTAGAACGAGAAAAGCCTGAGGAAGAAATAGAAAATACACAGGAGGAATAATATCCGTTAATGGCTAAATATAACTTTATTAGAAAACCTATAAAAAAAGTTTGTTATTTTTGCACCGAAAAAACCATTGCTGATTATAAAGATGTGGAATTACTTAAGAGATTTATCAGTGAACAATATAAAATTTTACCTCGCAGAGTCACTGGTAACTGTGCCAAACATCAAAGATCTTTAGCTATTGCCATAAAAAGAGCAAGAGAAATAGGATTGCTTCCTTACGTGCCTAAATAATTACATAATTGATTTTAATGCGATTTATGGAAATTAGCTTTTGCGTGTAGAGATAATAAATTGGAGTAAATGAAGGAAAAAATAATAGAATTTAAGATTTAAGAGGGGGCGTATTTTTATACGCCCTTTACTTTACTTAACCTTTTAGTTAATACCACTTATTATCTTTTATTCAATTAAATAAAGGAGGAATCTTTATTGCCAGAAAAGTTACCGGTTAAGTCTTTAGTAGAAGGATCATTTTTAGCAGCTATTACTGCCCTTTTATTTATTTTCAGCATTTATATTCCTCTTTTAGGAACATTGATAAGTTTTTTATGCCCTTTACCTATTATCTTTTTATATTTAAGGCATCACCTGAAATTTACCTTGCTTTCTCTATTAGTAGCAGGATTTCTGGTTAGTATGATAGCGGGACCTTTACAGGGGATTTTTGTTTTGCTTGGTTTCGGAGTAATCGGATTGACTCTGGGATATACTATTAAAAGGGGATATACTTTTAATGAGATTATTATTTTTGGTAGTATCTCCTCTTTATTATCCAAAATATTAATTTTATGGCTAGGTTTCTGGCTAATGGATCTCAATCCTCTTATGTTTGATATGCAGCAATTGGATACTATTATTGACCAATCTTTAAATTTTTATCAAGGATTAGGATTAAGTCCAGAGCAATTAACTATTCTAAAAGATAATCTAACTCAAACTTTAAATATTTTTCGTCTTGCCTTTCCTGCAATGTTGATTCTAGCTTCTATCTTTGATGTGTTTCTTAATTATCTGGTCAGTCGTATAGTTTTAAAGAGGTTTGGCTATAAATTACCAGAATTTTTTTCCTTTTCTTATTGGCGAGCTTCTCCTTCCTGTGTGCTTAGTTATCTGGTAGGCTGGATATTAATCTTTTTAGGAGTAAGGTACAATCTACCTTTATTGCATAAAATTGGAATCAATGTACAGATATTTTTCACTATACTTTTTTTTATTATTGGTCTTTCTCTAATCAATTTTTTTCTACAAAAGTATAAAATAGGATCAATTTTTAAGTGGATGATCTATTTTTTGATCTTTTTTTTGCCCTTTCTTTCCCAATTTATTACCTGGGTAGGAATATTTGATGTCTGGATCGATTTTAGAAGATTAGGAGAGGTAGGAGCAAAATAATAATTGTTGCTAAAATATTAAGAAAAATTTATAATAACCTTAAGGAGGAATTTAAATATGAAAGTAATTCTAAAACAGGAGATAAAAAAATTAGGAAAAGTAGGACAGGTGGTGGAGGTAAATGATGGTTTTGCTCGTAATTTTTTAATTCCTCAAGGCAAAGCAGTAATTTTTACCCCAGGAAGTTTGAAGCAGATGGAATATTTGAAGAAAAAAGAACAAGATAAGAAAGAGAAAGAATTAAAAGAAGCACAGGATTTAGCAGGTAAGTTAGCGCAAATCTCTTTAGAAATCAAAGTAAAAGCTGGAGAAAAAGAAAGACTTTTTGGTTCAGTGACTGCAAAGGATGTTGCCGAACTTTTAAATAGTCAATATGGCTTAGAAATAGATCGTAAAAAGATTAATTTAGAAGAACCTTTAAAAAAATTAGGAATCTATGAAATTTCTATCAATCTTTACAAAGGAGTAACTGGAAAGATCAAAATTAACCTGGTTTCAGAGGATGAATCTGAATTGGAATTGGAAAAGAAAGAATAAGCTTTTATTTAAAACTTATAATTTAAAGAGATAGTATTACTAGAAAATTAGGTAGGAGTAGAGGATATGGAAATAGGGAGAAAACCTCCCCAAAATATCAGTGCTGAACAAGCCGCTTTAGGTTCAATGCTGCTTCAAGAGGAAGCAATTTTACATAGCATAGAGATACTAAAGCCGGAAGATTTTTATCGTAAATCTCACCAGATTATTTACCGTTGCATTATGGATTTATTTGAAAAGAGTAAGGGAGTAGATCTGGTTACCTTAACTGAAGAACTAAACCGGAGAAATAAACTGGAAGAAGTAGGAGGAGTAACTTATCTCACTACCCTGATTAACAGTGTACCTACTGCGGCAAACATTGATTATTATGTAAAGATTATTGAGGAAAAATCAATTTTAAGACAATTAATCGATAATGCTACTAATATAATTACTATGAGCTATAATGAAGAAGAAGAAGCAAAAGTTATGTTAGATAAAGCTGAACATTTAATCTTTGAGGTTTCTCAAAGAAATATAGAAAGTTATTTTGTCCCAATAAATGAGATATTACAGGATAGTTTTGAAAAGATAGAAAGCTTATACCACAGAGAAGAATTTATTACCGGAATACCCAGTGGTTTTATTGAGTTTGATGAACTTACTACCGGCTTCCAACCTTCTGAATTTATCGTAGTAGCAGGAAGGCCTGCGATGGGTAAGACCGCTTTCTGTATGAATATAGCACAATACGTTAGTATTAATAAAAATGTCCCTGTGGCTATTTTTAGTCTGGAAATGTCCAAATCGCAGTTGGTACAAAGGATGCTTTGTTCTGAAGCAAGGATTGATGCTCATAATCTAAGAAGAGGACGTTTAGCAGAAAAAGATTGGGGATTACTCTCAGCTGCTGCGGGTCGTTTAGCTTCAGCCCCTATTTTTATTGATGATAGTCCTGGCATTTCCTGCCTGGAGATTAAAGCTAAAGCTAGACGTTTGAAAGCCCAACATAGCTTAGGTTTAGTTATAATAGACTATTTACAGCTAATTCAAGGTACTACCAGAGCGGAAAGCAGGCAACAGGAAATCTCAGATATTTCCCGTTCTCTAAAAGGATTGGCTCGAGAACTTAACATCCCGGTTATTGCAGTTTCCCAATTATCCCGGGATGTAGAAAAAAGACCAGGGTTGGAAAAAAGACCACGACTTTCGGATTTAAGAGAGAGTGGAGCTATTGAACAGGATGCCGATCTAGTAGTATTTATCTATCGAGAAGAGTATTATAAACCAAAAACAGAGAAAAAGGGCATTGCAGAAGCTATTATCAGTAAACAAAGAAATGGTCCTACTGGTACCGTGGAATTAACCTTTATCAAAGAATATACGAAATTTGAGAATTTAGCTAGAATTTCAGAAGAGGAATAAAAAATACCTGAATTTAATTGACAGATGCTTAAAAATATAGTAACATTTAAAAGCAAAAAATTTTTAGCGGGCCGTTAGCTCAGTCGGCAGAGCATCTGACTCTTAATCAGAGGGTCGCAGGTTCGAGGCCTGCACGGCCCATCTGTAAGATAGTGCCCCCATCGTCTAGGGGATAGGACACCGCCCTTTCACGGCGGCGACAGGGGTTCAAATCCCCTTGGGGGCACCATATTTATAATTTAATTACGAATTATGGGCGGATAGCTCAGTTGGCAGAGCACCTGCTTCACATGTAGGGGGTCACAGGTTCAAGTCCTGTTCCGCCTACCATTATTATATCAAGGGAATCATGCTCAAAGTGATAATAATAAATAATAGGAGACTCCCTTGATAATTTTTATTAGTATAAAAAATAATTAATCTAATAAAAGTAAAAAGTCATAAGGAATGGAGATAGGATTCTTAAAACAATAGACTATCTACATTATTATTTTATATCTCTTTTATCATATAAAAGGATATAGATAGATATTTAAAATTTACGGTGTTAGTTAAACTTTAAAAGTGA
>DJVR01000062.1 GCA_002441285.1 Candidatus Atribacteria bacterium UBA6251
CCCGGATATGTAGGTTATGAAGAAGGAGGACAATTGACTGAAATAATCCGCAGGAAGCCTTATTCTGTAGTTCTTTTTGATGAGATTGAAAAGGCACATCCTGATGTTTTTAATGTTTTACTCCAGATTTTAGATGATGGAAGATTAACTGATGGGCAGGGTAGAGTAGTTAATTTTAAAAATACTATTTTAATTATGACCTCTAATATTGGAAGTCAATATATTTATGAAATGAACGAAGGGAACAGGGAGCAAATTTTACAGAAAGTAATGGAGTCTCTGCGGCAACATTTTAAGCCAGAATTCTTAAATAGGATTGACGAGGTAATTGTCTTTAATAGTCTGGATAAAGATAAGATTATTAATATAGTTGATATTCAATTGAATATTTTGCAGAATAGATTAAAGAATAAAAAGATCTTTTTACAAGTTGACCATCTGGTTAAGGAATTCTTAGCTGAGCAAGGATACGATCCTCATTATGGGGCTCGCCCCTTAAAGAGGACTATTCAAAGATATATTCAGGATCCTTTAGCTTTACAAATCTTGGAAGGTAAATTCCAGGAAGGAGATAAAATAGAAGCATATTTAAGCGAAGACAAGAAGAGCGTATTTTTTAGAAAGTTATAATCTTCTTTAAAAAATTATGACTACTTTTTGATAAGTAAAGTGTAAAGTAAGGATAACCGGTTTATCTTCTTCTTAAAGATGCAGGAGTTTTTGTAATCCAAAAGAAAAGGGCGCGATAACTCGCGCCCTTTTAGATTATTTATAGATATTAAACTTTTTTATTTTTTAATTCACTATAAAACCATAAATTAAATATTTTATGGATTATTTTTAATCAAAATATTTTACTTGAATATGAGAAACTCCACACTTTATATCTATCTCTGTTTTAAATTCGCTCTGGTCATAATTTTTAGAAATATAGGTATTATTTTGCTTATTAAAGTCATCCAGATTTTTTACGGATATTCCGGAATCAATATTGATTCGGGCTCCTACCTGTTTAGGTATCAGAATTTCCATATTAGCGGCGCCGGTATCAATAATTAGTTTAGAATTATTTTTCGGGAGTGTTAATTTTATATTACTTGCTCCGCTTTTTAGATGAAAGTTATTAACCTGGAAAGCGGAGAGATCACTCTCGAGATTGATAGCTCCGGTCACAATATTCAAATCATATTTTATTTGATTATTAAGTTTTAGCTGCCATTTATTCCGGGGGGTGCTATAGCTTCTCTGGGTTGGTAAATGTGCAAGAAGAACCCTGGCTTCCCGATTAACTACGGAGAAGGTTTCCAAAGGTTCGAACGATTTATAGCGGTATTCAGCTCTACACTCATAAAGCTGGGGAGTAGTACCTCCTATTTCCAGGGTAGCCGCATCAAATTTTAACTCTATATTTGCTTTTTCTGCCATAAATATCTTTTTTATTGTAGTTGGGGCTTCGGAAGTTTCTGTTTCTACTACTTCTTCTATTTCTATTATTGCTTCTCTGCTCAGGATTTTCGTTTCATTTACCATTTTTTCTTCCAATTCTATCCCCATATAGCTAGAGGCTACTCCAAAACCTATTCCTAAAAGAAGAATTAAAGGACCAAGAAAATAAAGACTCCTTCCCCGAAAGATTAGACTAACTCCCCAACTAATTAAAAGTAGGGGCCAGAGTTTAAAAATATTTGACCAGACTGACCAATCTAAAAGATTTAAAGTGTTGGCTAAGAGTATTAAACCAATAAGTAAAAAAGTTAAGCCTTTTATAATTGTTCCTGCTTTCATTTTTTATCACCTCAATTTTATTAGTCATTTATAAATAGCGTATAATTATGAGTCTTGCTGGGCTAGTGCTCTATTAAATAAGGTAGGTTATATTTCTTGAGTTTATGTCCTCCATTAGACCTTATGTTTTGTCATTGCCAGGGTTAGTGACGCAATCTTAAAACCATCTTGCCTTGGTTAAATTATCCTTAATTAATTGTGCATCTGCTTAGGGCAGGATTTGGTATTAAACTAATAAATTAATTAATCCAGTAACCGGCTAACTAAATACTATACAATCAATAATTGAAACTGTTTTATTCTTTTTTGGTGAGATTAGACCAGGAATTTGCAATCAGTAAGTCGATCAATCTTTGCTGGTCGGATAGATATTCAGGATTTAATCCCAAGGCAATTTCGCCTTCTCTCAATGCATTCTCATAATCCTGACTGCGATAATAAGTTAACCCCATTTTATAATGAGCTTCAGCAAGGATATAGTTAGAATCAGCTAGTCCAATAGCTAATTCATAGTTTTTATAAGCTTGTGGTAAATCTCCTGCCTCATAGTGCATATCTCCTATTTCTAAAAAAGCCTGAGCAAAATGGTCAAAAGTAAAATCTTCCTGATAGAAAGGATAGGTCTGTTGAGATAGAATTTTTTCCTTGATAGCTTGTTCATATTTTTCTCCCTTTAACTCAATTAGACCGATTTGATAATAAGCTATTGCTATAGAGCGTTTATCTTCTGGGAATTGGGTTGCTTGCTTATAGGCATCTAAAGCTTTTTCAATTTCGCCTTGATTATAATAATAATCTCCTAAATTTAAATAGCAGGCAGCATTGGTTTTAAAAGCTAGAAAGTTTTCTAAGAGAGGAGGAGAAGATTTTAATCTACCCAGTTTAATATAAGTTTCAGTAGCTTTGATAAATTGGGCATTATCTTGATAAAGCTGAGCTAACTCCGCAATTAGTTTGTCATGATGAGGAATAATCTCTGCTACTTTTTCATATTCTGCTATTGCCAATTCATAATCTAGAGCATCTTTATAAATAATACCTTTAACATAATATGCAAAGGCATTATTGGGGTCCTCGTCAATAATTTGAGTTAATTCTTCCAGGGCAACTTCTTTTTCTCCCATTTTATATAGAGCATAACTGTGGTCTATCCGGGCTAAGATATTACTTTGATCCATATCCAGGGCTTTCTGGTATTCCTTTTCTGCTGCTTCATAAAGATTAAGGGAACAGTAAAAATTACCCATATTAATATAATTAAAAATATCGGGTTTTAAGGTCTTTTTTTCAATAATTTCTCGCAATAATTTTTCAGTCTCTTCATTAGCCCAGATAATCGAACTAAAAAGGGTAAATAAAATTATCAATAATAATAGTCCACTCAAGAGGTTTAAAAATTTTTTATTCATTTAACTTCATCCTTTCTTTCCTTTATAATATAACAATTAGAAATCATATAAAAAAATTTTAATTGCATATAATTCTTTTCAACAGGATCTAAATTTCGATATTTTATATATTCAACATTTTTTTTATAAATCCTCTTTTTTTGCTTAATATTTTCTAGGTTGGTTATTTATTTTCTTTGCCAAATTCTTTCAATTTTTGTGCAAATTCTCTTAGTTTTTTATCTACTAAATAATTTACGGTATCCTTTTCAAAGCTTCCATCTGCTTCTCTTATTCCAGCTTTTTTCCCGGTTAATATTTTTATTCCTTCATCAATGGTTTTAATAGGATAGAGATGAAATTTTCCTTCTTTAATGGCTTCTACCACATCTTTTCGTAACATTAAATCAGGAATATTTAGAGCGGGGATAATTACCCCTTGCGTTCCGGTAAGTCCTTTGGCTTTACAAACATCAAAAAATCCTTCAATCTTTTGATTAACCCCTCCGATAGGCTGAATTTCTCCTTTTTGATTAATAGATCCGGTTACCGCAATATCTTGCCTTAAGGGTAAGTCAGATAGGCTGGAAAGTAAGGCATAGGCTTCAGTAGAGGAGGCACTATCTCCCTCTACTCCGCTGTAAGATTGTTCGAAACAGATACTAGCATCAATGGTAAGGGGTTTATCCTGGGCATATTTGGAGCGGAGATATCCACTTAAAATCAATACCCCCTTATTATGAGTTTTACCACTTAAATCTGCTTCTCTTTCGATATTAATAATTCCTGCCCGGCCTACTGCCGTCCTGGCGGTAATACGAGAAGGTTTTCCAAAAGAATATTCCCCTAATTCGTATACGGAAAGACCATTTACCTGACCCACTACTTTTCCCTGGCAGTCAATCATAATGGTTCCCTCTTCGATCATTTCCTGAATCTTTTCTTCGATTAAACGCAGTCGCTCAATCTTTTCATTAATCGCTTTATCGATGTGTTTTTCTTGAATTATCTTACTATTATCATTTTTTGCCCAGTAATTTGCTTCTCGCAAGACATCCACCAGGTCATTAAATTGAGTAGAAATCTTATTCTGTCTCCCGGCTAAACGTACTGCATATTCGATTACTGCAGCAACACCGCTTTGATCGAAAGGTAAAAGTTTCTCTCTCTGACAGATATTTTGCACAAAACAGGCATATTGATAAAGGCTTTCCTGGTCGTTTTTAGTTACTGAATCAAAATCTGCCCTTACCTTAAAAATTTTCTTACAATCTTCATCATAGGCATAAAGTAAATAATATATATAAGGATCACCTATCATAATTACCTTCGTGTTGCATTCTATGGGTTCAGGCTTGAGAGCGGTGGCAGTATATAAATAAAAGGGGTCATAAGTTTCAATATCAATTTTTCGATATAGCAAAGCCTTTTTCAAGGTAGACCAGACTCCAGGTTCTCTTAAAGTATCCAGGGCATTAAGAATCAAAAATCCTCCATTTGCCCTAAGAAAAGAACCAGCTTTTATTTTGTTAAAATCAGTAGTCCAACGTCCATACCTATCTAAAGATCTTTCGATGGTTCCAAATAAATTTTTATAATTAGGGTTAGTTTCAAAAATAATAGGAGAAGATTTGGTCTCCGAGTTATCTACCAGCACGTTTACTTCATATTTAGAAAAGCTGTTTCTGGGGGCAGGTAAAGGTAAGCCAGGGATAAGCTGAGCATTTTTCACGTTTTTTTCGTCAGTAAAACTTTCAATATTATTAAGGATGTTTTCTTTTACTTCTGATAAATAGGTCTGAATTTTTTCATTTTTAAATTTCTCTCTTAATTCAGAGATTAGTTCTTCTACTAAGGGAGCAATCATTCTGTTGTTTAAAGAAGCTAATTTCTTTAACAAATCCTTCTCTAAAGCACTGATTTTCTTGGATACTTCGGCTAACTGGGTGGCAAGCTTGTCGTATTTTTCTTTAATTCGAGCAAAATCTTCTTTAGAAAATTTCTTCTCTTCTACCAGAGATTCCAGGGCATCCATATTCACTGGTTTTCCTTCGATAAGAGGAAGAATTTCTGGTTTGGTATATATTCCAACTTGTATCTGTACCAGGGCAAAATTTTCCTCTTTAACTTTTTTTTCGAATTCCTTTACCAATTCTTTTTGTTTATTTTTAGATTCTTCGATGAGAGAATTTTTGGAAGATTGATATCTTTCGCTTTCAAAGATAAGGGGGATCTTTTTCCTCAAAGTAGAAATCAAATTTTTCATATCTCTGGCAAAGATTTTCCCTTGACCAGCAGGAAGGCTAATTGCTCGGGGCATATCCGGATTTTTAAAGTTATTGACGTAGATTTTATCGTCAAACTCAATACCTTCTCTTTTTCTTCCTTCTACCAACATTTTCACGGTAGTATTTCTTCCTGTTCCTGGTTTGCCAGTGATAAAAATATTATATCCTAAGTGTTCCATCTCTAAACCAAGTTTTATAGCCTTTAAGGCTCTTTCTTGTCCTAAAATCTTTTTACAAGGCTTTAAGTCATCAGTAGTTTGAAAATCTAATTTATTGAGTTCACATTTCCATCTTAATTTTTCTACGGGAACTTCTTGGTATTTTATAGCTTCTGACTTCATAGATCTTTCACTCCTTGATATAAATTTTTTAATCCTTGTTGAATTTATGATTAATTAATCTTTGTCCTAAATATTTTTTATTGGAAGTAGGTAAAATAACTAATAAGCAAACTTATTTAATATTATACAATAATTGTCTTAACTATACCAATGAAAAGTTTTAATCAAAAATTTTACTTTTCTCATATTGTTTAAAGATTGATTGAGATGTCTGGGGAAAAAGTTTTATTTTTTAAAAAAATTAATCAGAGATGCGGATGAAGAGCGAAAAGGAGAATCGGCAAATTTTGAAAGCTTGCTTATCAGAAAAATTGTCTCCATTCCAAAAAAGTAAAGAATATTTTATTTAAACACTCTAAATTTCTAAAAATAATAAAAATATTTTTAATAAAAAAAGGATTTGTATACTTTGTATAGTAATAATAAATATAGATAAAATTTTTCCGCTATGTTTGAAAGATAAAAATTTCTCTATTCAAAAGAGAAAGAGAAATGAGATTAGAAAACTTTAAATTAGCAAGGTTTAAAATTTTCATTAAACCTCTTGAAGAAATCGTCCTTCCCAGATACAAAGGCTCTACTTTCCGCGGGGGTTTCGGAAATAGCTTTCGAAGAATAGTCTGTTTGAATAAAAAATGGAACTGCCCAGAGTGTATTTTGAAAGAAAAGTGTATTTATTACTATATCTTTGAAACCCCTTCTAGCCTTAATGTTTCGTTTCCACAAAAAAATTCTTATATGTCCCACCCTTTTGTCCTTGAGCCACCTTTGGAAGAGAAAAAATTATACACTAAAGAAGAAAAAATATTTTTTCACTTAATTTTAATTGGTAAGACCATCGAGTATTTACCTTATTTCGTCTTTGTTCTTGATGAGCTGGGGAAAATTGGCCTTGGAAAAGGGAGAGGAAAATATTTTTTGGAAAGAGTTGAAAATTGTCCGCTGACTAAATTCAAAGGGAGTGAAGATATTGGAGGAGATAATAGAATAGTGTACTATGGAGAAAAAAAGTTATTTTATAATGATTTTAATATTATTACCGGCAAACAAATTATCGAATTATGCAATTCTTTATTAAGTACTGATAAATTAGCCATAGACTTTCTCACTCCTACCAGAATTAAATTTCAAGGTAAACTAATCCCCGAATTAAAATTTTCAATATTCATTAAAAATCTTTTCCGAAGAATTTCTACACTTGCTTGTTTTCATTCCAATAACATATTAGACCTAAACTATGCTGAGCTAATTAAAGAAGCAAAAAATGTAAATACCCTTGATTCTAAATTATCCTGGTATGATTGGGGAAGATATTCTGCCCGCCAGGATACCAGGATGAAGTTAGGCGGCTTTAAGGGTAGGATAATTTTTCAGGAGAATAAAGACGGTTTGTTAAAAAAGTTTTTACCTTTTATTCTTTTAGGAGAACATACTCATATTGGAAAAGGCACTAGCTTTGGATTAGGACAATATAAAGTAATCAACTATTAATCTTTGGTAGAAAGGAAGGAGAATTGAATGTTAATTCAGGATGATAGAAAATTTCAAGCAGTGATACTAGCAGGCTTGTTGCATGATATCGGAAAATTTATGCAAAGAGCTGAAATCCCCTTAAGTTCCCAATCGAAAAATATGGAAAACACGATTTGTCCCAGTTTTAAGGGTATACATTCTCATTACCATGTTTTATGGACTAACGAATTTTTTGAAAAGTATTTTATCAAAAGTTATCCTCAATTTTCGTATTTAGAAGATCGAAAAGATAATTTGGCTAATCTTGCATCGTATCATCATAGTGATAATCCCGAAACCTCATTACAGATGATAATTCAAAGCGCAGATCATTTATCATCTGGTATGGATAGGTTTGAAAAAGATCTTGAAGATGAAATTTCGGGTAAATCTGCTTATAAAAAAATAAAACTTGATTCAATATTCGAAAGCATAGATTTAGGTTTGGGTGAATTTGAAAGAGGTAATTTTAAATATGAGTTAAGACCTTTAATCCTTGATAGGGAAAATTTATTTCCCAAGAAAAGAAAGGACCAAAAACAATTTGAAAATGAATTATTAATTGATGATTATAAAAAACTTTGGGACGGTTTTATTAGAGAATTTAATTACTTACCGAAAGAGAATTTTAACTTATTTCTACAGGCTCTTTTATATTTATTAGAAAAATATACCTGGTGTATTCCAAGCTCAACAATAGATTTACCGGATATCTCTCTTTTTGACCATTTGAAAACTACCGCAGCTCTTTCTGCTTGTTTATACAATTTTTATACCCAAACTAATGATTTTAGCAATCTATCAATTAAAAATAAAAAAATGAAAAAACTTATATTCTTGGGAGGCGATTTGAGTGGCATCCAAAAATATATTTTTAATTTTTCTCTTTCTAATACTAAAGGAGTAAGTAAACTTTTAAGGGCGCGTTCCTTTTATATCGGGGCTCTATCTAATATCTGTTCTCATTATCTACTACAGAGTTTAAATCTTCCTTTAGTGTGCAAGGTAATAGATGCAGGGGGTAGATTTAGCTTGCTTGTTCCCAATACTGACCAGACTAAAGAAAGATTGATAAATATTTATCAAGAGATTTCAGAATGGTTCCGAAAAGAATTTATGGGAGAATTAGTTCTTAATTTAAACTGGGATTTGGCCCTAGCGGAGGAAGACTTTAGAATTGAAGAATTTTCAAAGATTATTTCTAATTTGGAGGAAAATTTAGAAAAAACCAAATATAACAAGTTAAAAGAAGCTATTATCAGGGATTCAAAATGGAAAGAAGAGTCATTTATTTTTGCAGATGCATATAAATATGAAAAAGGGGTATGCAGTGTTTGTGGGAAAAAACCAGCTACTATTTCTACCATAGGAGAAAATAAAGACTCATTCTGTAATTTATGTTTTAATTTGAGTAAAGTAGGAGAATGGTTAACAAAAAAGAAAGTATTTGCTTATTCTCATAAGAAACCACCAATTACCGAATATATTTCTTTTTTAAATGAGAAATATTATCTTTCTTTTTGGTCGACAATAAGTCAATTAGATCCGAAGGAATTTTATCTTATAGAAGATTTAGATACTTCTTTTCATCGAGAAAAAACAATTTATGGCAAAAGATATTTAGCAAACTATGTGCCTCTTTGGAATTCAAAAGAAGAGTTTGAACAATTATGCCAGTTTTGTAATGAAATTGATAGCTGTGAATTTAGCGGGAATATTGGGATTTCTAAAACCTTTCAATGTATTTCTTTAAAGGGTATTGATCGAGAAAAAGAAAAAGGAACAGCTATGTTGGGTATACTGAAAGCAGATGTGGATAGATTGGGTTTTATTTTTTCGGTTGGTTTGGGCAAAAAAATTTCTTTATCTCGGTACTCTACTTTAAGCCGTGAAATAGATTTGTTTTTTTCTGGGTATCTAAACGAAATAATAAGTAAGCAATATCGCAATATCTATGTGGTTTATGCGGGCGGAGATGATCTATTCCTGGTGAGTGACTGGCAAACTATAATTGATTTTTCGAAATCCCTATACGATGATTTTAGAAATTTTACCTGTCAAAATCCTAATATAACCTTATCTGCTGGATTAGTGATTACCAAACCACGATATCCAATCAGAAGATCTGCTGAAATAGCAGAAGAAGCCTTGGAGAGTTCGAAAAATAAAGGGAGAAATAGGTTTACTCTATTCAATCACACTATACCATGGAGTGAATTTGAATCTTTACAAAAATTTGCTGATTTTCTGGATAAAAATTTAGATAATAGCAAGTCTGGAATTACTATGGGATTTATTTATAGGCTATTAAATTATTATAAAAACTATCTTTTATTTTTAGAAAGGAGAAGAATAGATGGATTAAAATTCTATTCCCAAGTGGCTTACGATGTGGGTAGAAATATTATTAAGCGTGATGATAAGGATAAAAGAATTATTAATTTAGAAGTAATAAAAGAGTTAAAAGATAAAATATATGATTTTGAAAAAGCTGATGAAAGCTTTTTAAAAAATTTGAGGATACCATTAACCTGGGCTCTATATAAAAATAGAAAAATAAATAAAAGGGGGTAAAAATGTCAAATTATTTTTATAAAGATGAGAATAAAACTACAATAAGATCGAGTTTGTTAACCGAGGAAGCCAGGAATTTTGCTCGTAGCTTCGTTAATCCTAAAAAACCCGAAGATAAGTACCAAAAGAATCCAGCATTAACTTCCGCACAGCTTAGAAAATATTATCGAGAAGTAAAGTCTTTAGAAAGCAAGGTAGAAGCCAAGGGGTTTGCCCAAATAATGCCATTAATTAAAATGTTAAAATCTAAAACTGGATATGCATGTCCTGTTACCGGTAGAGAGAGAAAAATTCCAGAAGAATTTAAGCAATATTTAAATATGTGTGTTGATAAAATACAAGATAAAGAAGATTTTAAGGCATTTGTATTATTTTTTGAGGCAACTGTTGGTTATTTTTATGAAGAAGGAGGAAGATAAAAAATGAAATTTAAAGGATATAAAAAGCTTTCTGGGAAAATACTAATTAAAACAGGTTTACACATTGGAGGTAATGTAGAGGTTATAGAGATAGGAGGAGTTGATAATCCCATAATCAAAAATCCTATAACCAATGAACCATATATCCCTGGCTCTTCCTTAAAAGGTAAAATGCGTTCATTATTAGAATGGAGATTAAATAAAATAGATACAGGAGGAAACGTGCATAGCTGGTGTGGAAATAATGATTGCCCTATTTGTAGAATCTTTGGGACTAGTAGTGATGAGGCTAAGATTGGTCCAACTAGACTAATTATTCGTGATGCAGAACTTACTCCAGAATATAAAGATAAAATACATCGAGAAGGTATATCTTTAGTAGAAATTAAATACGAAAATACTATTAACCGTATTACTGCTCGAGCTACTCCTCGTCCATTGGAAAGAGTTATCGCTGGTACAGAATTTAATTTTGAATTAATCTATAGAATATTTGATATGAATGACCAGGGTAAAATGGATGAAGATTTATTTAAATATGTATTAGATGGTCTTATCTATTTACAACAGGATACCTTAGGTGGTTCAGGAAGTAGGGGATGTGGCAAGATTGAATTTGTAGATTTGGTCAATGAAAGGGGAGAACCAGTAAATCTTTCGCCAATTAAGAAAGGAAATAGTACCTAAAATGAACGTTTATAAAATAATTTACCAAATAAAATCTCCAGTAATTACACCTTTTCACGCAGATACTGTTTTTGGACATTTCTGCTGGGCGATAAAGTATATTAAAGGTGAAGGATATTTAATCGATTTTTTAAAACTTTATGATATTCAATCTCCCCCTTTAATTTTAAGTAATGGATTCCCTGCAAATTTTTTGCCCAAACCTGTTTTACGGCCTCTAAGTATCAGTGAAAATAAAAAATTAATTGAAAATTATTTTGGCCTTGAAAAGAAAAATAAGGTAAAAGGTCTTACCTTTTTAAAAAGATTAAAATCTCAAGCTTATATGAGTACCGCAATCTTTAAAGAATTGGAGGGGCAACTATCTTATTTTAGATTATACGAGAAAGTTTTAGATGGTGAATATTGCCCGGTCTGGTTTAGGGAAAGAGTCTGTTCGGAAAGAGAAATGGAAAAATGCCCCTTAATTAATCCAGAATCTTTTTCGGGGTGCAATAAGATTAAAAAATACCAGGAGGATGATCTGGTATTTCATAATACTATAAATAGGTTAACAGGTAGGGTAAAAGAACCTGGAGGATTATTTACTGAATCAGAAACCTATTATCAGGAAAAAGAAAACAAAATTGAAATCTATGTCCTTACTAATTATTTTTCTATAGAAGATTTACAGAATTTTTTTTCTTTTATTGGCGAGAATGGATTTGGTAAAGACAAATCTATTGGAAAGGGTTATATGAAATTGGAAGATATTCAGCAGGATACCTTATATGAACCTCAGGACAGCAATGGATTTATGAGCTTATCCTCTTTTATCCCTGCAGAAGATGACCCGGTCGATGGTTTTTACGATATTCTAACTAAATATGGTAAACTCGGGGGCAATTATGCCAAATCAGGTATTGGAGAAGAAGGATTGAATCCCTTTAAAAAACCTCTCCTTATGTTTAAAGCTGGTTCAACTTTCCGTATTAATCAGCAAAGTAAAAATTATTATGGAAGATTAATCCCTCTGGTTCATTCGAATCCTCAAATAAGACATTACGGATATGTCTTTCCATTAAAAATAAAATTGGAGTAAATATTATGAAAAAGTATAAATTATTTGGTGAAATACTTTCCCCTCTACATATTGGAACTGGATCTGAAATAGAGTTTTTTGATTATATAATTAAAAAGAATAGATTTTATAAAATTGTCATGGATGATTTCTTGTTAAATCTTGGGGAGGCTGAAAAAAGTAGTTTACTTACTCTGATAAATCAAAATAATCTTCTCAAAATAAGAGAATTTATGATTTCTAACTGGAATCCTCAAAGGTTTCCTTATGGATATTCTTGTGCTGTCTCAGATGAAGTAAGCAAAATATATGAAAAAAATATAAATAATATCGAAAATCAATTGTTAATCAACCCTTTTATTCGAACCGGAGATAAGATGCAACCTTATATTCCGGGTAGCTCCTTAAAAGGTGCAATTAGGACTGCTCTTATTAATGCATTAGGTAAAAATATGAAAATTGAAGACCTTAAGAAAATAGAGGGGATTGTTTTAGATTGTTTAAATAATGAGGGTAAATTTTTAATGGCTCGGGATCCTTTTAGAGCAATAAAAATAAAAGATACATATCTTACTTCCGATAAAATTATTATTTCAAAAATTGTAAATGTTAAAAAAAACAGAAGGGGTTCTTTTGAGCAACGTGGGATTCAAATTTTTGCAGAAGTAACTTATTCTGCCTTATCAGGAAGACAGGTTAATTTTGAAACCGAAATAGCTATTGATACTGATTTACTGAACAAAAATCTTATAAAAAGGAAAATAGATATAAATTTAATAAAAAATGCCTGTAACTCTTTCTATCAGGATAAGTTAAAAGATGAACTTGAAAATTTTTTTCAAAATACCTCAGTAGAAAAATTCTTCTATTCTTTACTTTCTAATTTAAAATTTAATAACCATACATTTATCCTTAGAGTAGGTCGATATTCAGGTTTAGAAAGTGTTACTTTAGACAATTACCGTAAGCCGAGGAGATCATCAAGTAGAAATCTATGTGAGATGAAATATCCTTTTGGGTGGATAAAATTAGATTATCAGGAGGTATAATATGCCTAAAGCGATGATCATCACTGTGGGAACAGGTAGGACAGGAGAAGATATTGCTAAAGCAATTTCTTCTTCTATAAAAAATCAAGAACCAAGTCATATTATATTTGTGGTTACCAATTTTTCTAAAAATCGTACTTTACCTCTGATATTACAAGATAAAATTATGTCAGAAAGATCTTACGAGATATTTATTATCCAGGACGAGAATGATGTAGAACAGATTGAGATAGAATGTGAAAATATGATTCGTAAAATAATTAAAGAGAAATCTTTTTCATCTCAAGACCTAGTAGTTGATTTTACTACTGGTACCAAAGCTATGTCTGTCGGTTTAGTGTTAGCTGCCTTAAACTTTCAGGATATTAGTTTAAGCTATATTTCTGGTCGCCGGGATAGCGAGGGTAGAGTAATCCCAGGAGAAGAAATAATTAGAATACAAACTCCAAATAGGATTTATTACCATTCCTTATTTAAAGAAGCCGTAAATTTATTTAATCAATATCAATTTGAAGCTAGTAATCAGCTCATTTCACAAGCTAAAAGTTTGCTTCAAGATAAAGAATATCTACAAAGAGCAGAATCTTTAGCACAATTAATTACAGCCTATTCCCTATGGGATAAATTTGAACTTCAAAATGCTTTAGAAACTCTTAATGTTTTAACTAAGTTGTCTGATACTAAAAAATTACTTCAAAATTGGGAGGTATTAAATATTATAGAAAAAAATAAACCATTCCTATATAGAGAAGTAAATACAAAATATGCAGGAGAGATGGCTATTGATCTATTAGAAAACTCTTCTCGACGAGCACAGGAAGGCAAATATGATGATGCGGTTGCTCGACTATATCGTTGTTTAGAATATTTAGGTCAATATCGTTTATATAATAGATATAACCAAATTGAAACAAAATCGGTGGATATAAATAAATTGCCCAAGAGCCTCCATTCAAAATATCAAAATATCCAAGACGAATCAGGAGAGATTACTCTCTCACTTTATAAATCTTTTGAATTATTAAAAGATTTGAATGATGAACTGGGGAAAGAATTTATAAAAGATTATACTGGAAAAGAGAAAGAGATTAAAAAATTATTGAGTATCAGAAACAATTCAATTTTAGCCCATGGGTTTCAACCAATTGGTGAATCACAATTTCATTCCTTAAAAGAAATATTAGAAAAATATATAAATATTGCTATAGATAATTTTAAAGAGCTTAAGAAAAATTCGAAATTTCCTCAAATTAAAATTTAATAATGGCTACTATATATTTAACCGAACAGGGTTCGGTGTTGAAAAAAACTTATAAAAGAATTTTAATTGAAAAAGATGGAGAAAAATTATTAGAGATACCTGAATTTAAAGTTGATAGAATATTAATCTTTGGCAATGTTCATATTACTACCCCTGCTATTAATTTTTTATTGGATAATGGTATTGATACCAGTTTTCTTTCTTTGAAAGGTAAATTTAGAGGTAGGCTTGCCCCAGTAGAATCCAAAAATATTTATTTGAGGATGGCTCAATTTAAAAAATATCAAGATAATAATTTTAAAATTAATTTTGGAAAGATTATTGTAGAAAGAAAGATAAAAAATTTCATTTTTATTCTTCATCGATATTTACGCAATCATCCTGAAATAGATTTATCTTTTTATTTGTTTAGCCTGAAGAAAAACTTAAATTCCTTAGCAAGAAAAGAAAGCCTATCTTCAATAAGAGGAGTAGAAGGTAAATCTTCTGCTATTTATTTTGAAGCCTTAGGAAGAATGTTTAGAGGGGGTTTGCAATTTACTAAAAGAAGTAAAAATCCTCCTACTGACCCCATTAATTCTCTTTTAAGCTTAGGATATATTTTGATTACTAATGAATTATTTTCTTTGCTATGTGCTACTGGCTTTGATGCTTATCTCGGTTATCTACATGAAATAGATTATGGCAGACCTTCTTTAGCTTTAGATTTAGTTGAAGAATTTAGGCAGCCTGTTATAGATACTTTTACCCTATCTTTGATAAATAAAAAAGTATTAAATGAAAATGATTTTGAAAAAAGAGCTAATCAGGGATATTACCTTCGTGAAGAAGCTCAAAAGAAATACTTTAGGCATTATGAAAAGATGTTAACTAAGGAAAATAATCATTGGCGTAAAATATTTCAGAGACAGGTACAAAAATTGGCAGAGGCTATTTTAAAAGAAAATATTACTTATAAACCTTATGCCAGGGAAAAATAAAATGTTCATAGTAATTTCTTACGATATTACCTCTGATAAGAGAAGAAATAAAATAGCCAATATTTTAAAAGATTATGGAGTTAGGGTTCAATATAGTGTCTTTGAATGTATTTTGGAAGGGAATAAATTTCAAGAAATGATAGAAAGACTTTTAAAAAATTACAATAATAATGAAGATACAATAAGAATTTATCAACTTTGTAAGAATTGTAAAAAAATCATAAAAATGTATGGGATAGGAACTATAACTGAAGATAAAGATGTTTATGTTCTTTAAAAATAAAGAAGATTAGCGGAAATATATGTATTTATTATATCTTAATGATTTTATCAAGCTTTTTATGTTAAAATGGTTAAAAATATCCTAAATATTTATATTTGTTTTGATATAATAAAGAGGATTAGCGGAAAATACTCAGAAGGTCTTGTATTTTAATATTTTTAGATCTATACAGTTGGAAAACTAGACCCGATTTATAGGGGATTGAGACTAATAGATTCCAGTTTCTTAGACCTCCTAATTTCTTTTTGTTGGAAAACTAGACCCGATTTATAGGGGATTGAGACTTAACCCTTAAAGCAGTTCTCATCGTGTCAGTTAAGATGTTGGAAAACTAGACCCGATTTATAGGGGATTGAGACGTTCATTTTCTTCATCCTCTTCATCCTCAGAACTTTTAGTTGGAAAACTAGACCCGATTTATAGGGGATTGAGACTATTAATCTTTTATGTTTCTCAATCCTTTTTTTCAGTAGTTGGAAAACTAGACCCGATTTATAGGGGATTGAGACAGATCAATAGTTCTATTAACCCAGCCCCGTAGGAAATATTGTTGGAAAACTAGACCCGATTTATAGGGGATTGAGACATTTAAAGTTTTGCAATTATCTGAGAAGTTATAAACGGTTGGAAAACTAGACCCGATTTATAGGGGATTGAGACTTAACACCAATCTTAACTTGGTTAACTGGTAAGTAATATGTTGGAAAACTAGACCCGATTTATAGGGGATTGAGACATTTAAAGTTTTGCAATTATCTGAGAAGTTATAAACGGTTGGAAAACTAGACCCGATTTATAGGGGATTGAGACTCGTGAAGGGCTTGCCTCTTAGACCAATCGAGGTTTTGTTGGAAAACTAGACCCGATTTATAGGGGATTGAGACTCTATTAACCCGGCGAATTCTACCATCCGGGTTATTGAAGTTGGAAAACTAGACCCGATTTATAGGGGATTGAGACTATAAGCAGCAACCTGTAAGTAATATTCATAATATATATCGTTGGAAAACTAGACCCGATTTATAGGGGATTGAGACTTCTGTAAAACTACCTTTATTAGCAATCTCATTTAATGTTGGAAAACTAGACCCGATTTATAGGGGATTGAGACTGTAATATACTCTGGATACATTCCCTCACTAATTCTCTTGTTGGAAAACTAGACCCGATTTATAGGGGATTGAGACTCTGTCCAAGATGCGGGTATGAGTGGATAATTTAAAAAGTTGGAAAACTAGACCCGATTTATAGGGGATTGAGACTTGTCTAATAGCTTATAAAAATCTTTATGACCATAAAACTGTTGGAAAACTAGACCCGATTTATAGGGGATTGAGACTTTAGAAAAAGTTTAGCATAAAAATGTAAGTTTTCTAGTTGGAAAACTAGACCCGATTTATAGGGGATTGAGACTGGTTAAACCTTTCATTGTGGACTTTAGTATTGATTTGGTTGGAAAACTAGACCCGATTTATAGGGGATGGAGACTAAAAAGGCACTGGAGGATATAGGAGAGAATAAATAAGTTGGAAAACTAGACCCGATTTATAGGGGATTGAGACCTATCACATTCTATTTGCCTATATCTAACTGGTAATATCTTGTTGGAAAACTAGACCCGATTTATAGGGGATTGAGACTATATCTGGGCCAGTTCTGTCTATCGTCGGGATTGTTACTGTTGGAAAACTAGACCCGATTTATAGGGGATTGAGACTCTTTCAGTTTCCAGCCATCCTCTGTTTCCCAATCGTCTCGTTGGAAAACTAGACCCGATTTATAGGGGATGGAGAGGTAAAATAAAATTTTTTTATTGGCGTAAAAGTTAATAATATTTCGTTCCAGGGGTTATGCATAAGGAGAATGACAGTGGATATTGAAAAAATTCTTCTCAAAGAAAATTGAAATATCAAAAATATACCAATAAAAGGATTAATTTATCTTTATTAAGCGATATTTAAGGGAAAATTAGTATTAATTTTATATTTTAAAGAAATTAAAGAGGTTTGGGATATTTCTACTTAATGAGGTTTTAATTTAAGGAGGGGGAATAGGGAAGGTCCTACTAGTGATATTTTTACGCATAATTAGAAATATTTTATGATTCAATACTTTTCCATATAGACCATTTTACTGAAATAATGGCGGGAAAATAGTAGTTTAATAGTTAAGTATTATAGTATTTTAGGGGTTTAAAAACAAAAAAACAGAGCAAGGATATTAATCTTTCCTACTCTGTTTTTTTGTTAAGTTATTTTAATTGGCTTAAAGGTGAAATCCATATCGGTATCGGTAAATATGTTCCTGCTCCTCTTCTTATTCCACTATTTTTATGTTTATGAATAATATTTTATATTTGACCATACAAACCTTAAGGTTTACCGATAATTTTTTGGTAAATTACCGAGAAGGTTAGTTAAAGAATAAAGAAATTATAGCGTTTATTTCTGGAAAAGTAAGGCAAAGATTATTATTTTTGGAAGAGAAAAAATGAAAATTTAAGCTGCATATTTAAAGAATTAGTTTTATAATAAACTTATATAAGAGTTAAAAACCTTAAGAATTGGAGATTTATGTCGGATCAAAATATAAAGAAAAAAATATTATTAAGTTGCACTCTGGGCGCCTTTATTGCTCCTTATATGATTTCTGCTATTAATGTCGCTATTCCTCCTATAGGCAGAGAGTTTCAATTGAGTACTACCACTATGAACTGGATAGTATTATCCTTAAGTTTATTTATGGCGGTTTTTATTTTACCTTTTGGTAAATTGGCGGATATATATGGAAGAAAGAAACTTTTACTATTGGGGATAAGTATTTTTACTTTAGCTTCCTTATTTTGTGGTCTATCCATTAATGTTATAATGTTAATCGCTTTTCGAATTTTACAGGGTACCAGCGCAGGAATGATTTCGGTTACCTCAATATCCTTACTAAGCTCTGCTTACTCAAGAGAAGAAAGGGGCAAGGCATTAGGTATAAATGTTGCTGCCACCTATATTGGTTTATCTTCTGGTCCCTTTTTAGGGGGATTTTTAACTCAGTATTTAGGCTGGAGAAGTGTCTTCTTTTTAGTGGTACCCCTGGGAATTACTTTAATTATTTTATTATCCAGTTTTAAACAAGATTGGATAGATGCAGAAGGAGAAAAATTTGATTTCCAGGGCTCTTTAATTTATAGTAGTGGTTTATTTGGAGTAGTGGGTGGGCTTTCCTTGATTCATCATTTCCTGGGGTTACCTATGGTCTTTTCAGGGTGTATCTTGATAGCTCTTTTTTTGTTTTATGAAAAGAGGGTCAAGATTCCTATCCTGGATGTTAATTTATTAAAAACAAATCGGGTGTTGTTCTTCTCCTCTCTTGCTGCCTTGATAAATTATAGTGCTACTTTTGTAATTTCATATCTGCTCAGTTTATATTTACAATATGTCAAGGGGTTAGAACCTCAACAAGCAGGCTTGGTTCTGATTGCTCAACCCTTTATGCAGGCTTTATTTTCTCCTCTGGCAGGGAGTATATCGGATCGCCTTGATCCACAAATAGTGGCTTCTTTTGGTATGGCTATCACCACTATAGGTCTGGGATTGCTGATCTTTTTAGGGGGAAATTCATCTCTTCTGTATATCATATTTGCCCTTTTTATAGTTGGTTTTGGTTTTGCCTTCTTTTCATCACCCAATACTAATGCAGTAATGAATTCGGTAAAAAGAAGATATTATGGTGTAGCTTCCGGAGTACTTGGTTCGGCACGAACAGTTGGGCAGGCTTTAAGTATGTCCATAACCTCTTTAGTAATGATTATTTATATGGGGAATATCTCTATCAGTCGAGATTATCATCCGGGCTTTTTAGAGAGTGTCAAAGTTACTTTTGTTATCCTTACTATTCTCTGTTTTTTGGGAATATTTGCTTCTATTGCCCGGGGTAAGACCAAAGTGAATTAAATTTATTTTATTAAAAATTTGTATAGGAAGAAAGAAATTTGCCTATGAAAATTACCCAACAACTTGCTCAGGATATAGTCAATAAAACAATGAAGATCCTGGGAAGAAATATTAATATTATGGATGAAAACGGAGTAATTATTGGTTCAGGGGATAAGAGTCGTTTAAATCAATTCCATGAAGGGGCAGCTCAGGTAATTAAAGAAGGAAAAAAGTTAGAAATTTATTCTAAGGATATAAATCATTTAGTAGGTGCAAAACCAGGGATTAACCTTCCCATAGAGTATAATAATGAAATTATTGGAGTAGTAGGTATAACTGGTGAGCCAAATGAAGTGAGTCCTTTTGGAGAAGTGATTAAGATGACTGTAGAGATGATGCTGCAGCAAGAATTTTTATTAAAAGAATTACAGTTAGAACAGCAAGCCCGAGAAAATTTTATTCAGGATTTAATTTCTGGGAGGATTGGGAATAATCAAGAGCTATTTATTACTCGAGGACAAATTGTGGGCTACGATATTCTCCTTCCTAGAGTAGCCCTGGTTGTAGATATTTATCAGTTTGAAAGGACTACAAAACAGAGTTTACAAACATTTAAAGGAATGAAAGAAGGAGAAATTTATTTGCAGAGATTAAAGAATGAGGTAGTAACAACTATTCAGGAGATATTTAGAGATAATCCCCAGGAGATTGTAGCTTATACTGGTGGGGATAGATTTGTAGTTTTAAAGACCATCGACCAGCTTGATTCAGAGGAAATTTTAAGAAAAAAATTATTTCGGGTAGGAGAACAAATAAAAAAGATTATTTCTCAGAAGATGAATTTTAAAGTCACTATTGGTATTGGAGAATACCATCAAGGGATTAAAGGTTTGAGTAGGTCATTCAAAGAGGCTATTCAAGCCTTAGATGTAGGTGCTAAATTGGAAAGGGCAGGGAATATTTATCATATCAATGATTTAGGAATAGGTAGGATATTGACCGAGATAAGAAAAGATACTCAACAAGAGATTATTAAAAAGATTTTCCGTACTGCAAAAGATGCTAAGCAAAAGAAAGTGAATGAAACGCTTCTGGAAACTCTAAATGCTTTTTTTGATAATAATTTAAGTATTTCCAAAACCGCTCAAGCTATTTATATTCATCGGAATACTTTATTATACAGGTTAAAAAAAATAAAAGAGTTGACCGGGTTAGATCCCAAAAATTTTGATGATGCAGTCCAGCTAAGGATAGCATTAAAAATGAAGCTCTATCAAGAAAGAGATTAAAATAAATTAAATCTTGCTACTATTTCTATCATCCAAGTCTCGATTTTAAATAGTAGGAGAGTATTGTATATATTCTTTTCTGTGGTTATGAGTAGACGAAACAAGTTTAGTAATCTCATTACTCTATTTCCCAAAATCGTTTTAATTAATCGGAAAATTGGGACAGTAAAAGCTAAAGGCTGAACTATGAATAAAAAGATTTTTAAAAATTTTATCGAATATTTTTATTATAGAGTTGATATGATAAAATCAATGTTATATCTTTAGAAATATATTGTAACATATTTAATTATTCTAAAACCAATAAGATGTGGTGCAAGATGAATAATAAAGACGTAAATTTAAAAACAAAAAAAGAACTACAAGAAGCAATATTGAAAGAGAAAGATAAGGGAACGCTTGATATAGAAATAGGTCGTAAATATGGGGTTACATTTAAATATATTGAACGACTTATGACCCAATCTCAGGGTATAAATATTAGTTCTTTAAAGATTTCAAAAAAGGTTAAAAATCTATACCCCAAAGATTTTAAAGAAGAAACATCTACTGTTTGGAGTTTTAAACAAAGAGGAAGTTGGGCTACTCATAGTGGAGAATATAGAGGTAATTGGTCACCCTATATTCCTCGAAATGTGATAATTAAATATTCTAAACCTGGTGAATTAATTTTAGATTATTTTTGTGGTGCTGGAACAACAGCAGTAGAATGCAAATTATTAAACAGAAAATGTATTGCATTTGATATTAATGAAAAAGCCATTGAATTAGCAAAAAAGAATATATGTTTTAATATTAATTCATTAAATTTATCTTTTAATAAAGATCATGCTCAAATTTATGAACCTAGTTTATTAGTTGGTGATGCAAGAAATTTATCATCTTTAAAAGATGATTCGATTGATTTAATTTGTGCCCATCCTCCCTATGCAAATATTATTCATTATACAGACTTTAAAAAAGAAGATTTATCATTTCTAGATATTGATGAATTTTTAAAAGAAATGGAAAAAGTTGCAAAAGAAAGTTTTAGAGTGCTAAAACCAGAAAGACATTGTGCAATTTTAATAGGAGATACTCGAAGAAAAAAATATATAATTCCCTTGGGTTTTAAACTAATAGACATCTATTTAAAGGCAGGTTTCAAGCTAAGAGAACTTGTGATAAAAAGACAACATAATTGTAAAACAACTGGATTTTGGTATAAAAATAGTATCAAATATAATTTTCTTCTATTAGCTCATGAGTATTTACCTATTTTTGAAAAACCAAAACCTTCTACTTTTGAAATAAAAGAAAAAAAGATAGGTTATAATTTAATTAATATAATTATAGATAAACCTGCATTAGAGAGAAAATTAAATGAACTTGAAACGACAACGGTATGGATTTTACCAGAAAAAGATTTTGAAAATCACTTAAACAAGAATATATTAGATAGATATTTAGATGGAGATGAATATTTAACAATATTTTTAGAATCTAAATCTCAACATAAAGTAAAAAGAGTTACAAAAAGAGAACAGCAAAGAAAGAAATTAGTTTTAATTAAATCGCCATATTTAGAAAATCACCCAACATCAAATATACAATACTATTTACAAGAAATAAATGATGTAGTAAATAGTGAATTAAAAACTATAAGTAATAATGGGTATATTGTAATTCAAACAATTGATATTAGAGAAGGGAGATATATACGACCATTAGCGAAAGAAATAATTGATATGCTTAAACAAAAAATATTAAGACTTAAAGAGATTGTGATTGTTACAAAAGATAAAACAAAAGAAATAATTTTGGAAAATTGGAGTCAAGACAGTTATCTAAAAATTGTACACCAATACTTGCTTGTTTATAAAGTATTAAAAAAGGAAGAGTAAATGCAAGATCCAGAAAATTTTTATACAGACTTTGCTTCTAAAGTTTCTTTCCTAGAATTTATTCATGATGAATTTAAAAATGCTAATGTTCCAGTAGAAGAGTTAAAAAAGGAAATAGCTATTTTAAAATCAAAATGCAATTGGAATATAAATGATTTATCAGAATATGTAAAAAATCATCCTCGAAGTTTTATTATCTTCCAAAATATCTTTCAATTATTAAGATTTACAAATGCCCAGCTTATTCATTTTGTATTTGATATAGTTAAGCTTAATTCTTTAGATATTAATGCAATATATGAATATATGATTTTAAATCTTAAGCATGATATAGAATTTAGAAATATGTTTTTAAATTTGATAGAAAAAACTTAAAAAGTTTGATTTAATTATTTTTCATAATTACAAGCCAAAATATTTATTTGAAATAAATTTCTATACGACTGAAGGTACTAAAATTGGGATAAATCAGAATGAATATATAGATTTAAATAATTATATTAAAGAGAATTTTGAAGACTTTAAATTTTATTGGATTACAGATGGTAATTATTGGCTAACCAACCAAGGGAAAATAAGATTTATAAACTTACTTAAATATTTCGACAAAATATTCAATATTAATACATTTAAACAACAAATTGACAATTTTTAATTATTTTTTGTTTTTCAAAAATTAGGCATCTTTGTAGAATAGCAATACTCATTAATTTATTATTAGTGGTTTATGGTGTATTTCGAATACACAAAAAATAATTTAATTTAATACAAAAAATATTTTAAGGCTTATTTTTATAAAAAAATTTCTAATTTTACTACCCTATTTTTAGGGTATTTTTACCTCATTAAATTTACCAAACCCTTATAAATAGCCAATTTTAAAACTTAAGATGGTGATAAAATTGGTTAGAAAAATACAATTTTTGAAGGGTAAAATATAGCTCACTCAAAAACTATGCGAATACAATCGATTGCCTTGATTTATTCTTTCTAATCCTAATGCTATGAAATATTTTTGGTCAAACTTATATTAGTTATATTTTGCACATTTAGAATTTCATTTTTATTATATAATAAAATAAAAAGATTTGAGTAGTTGATTATTGGAATAGCTTTCCGATAATGACCTTCCCATTATAATTAATTACTAATTACTGTTCCTAGTAATATTTGTGCAAATAGGATAAAAAAAATGGTTATAAATAATAAAAATTAGTACTATTGTATAAAGGAAATAGCTATTTGTATAGCGAATAATATATTAATAAATGCTTATTAAAAAGTATAGATCTTAGCAGGTAGTTAGGAGCAGATTTATTCCCCTGACTAACTGAAATAATTAATTTCAATTGAGGTAAGGTATAAAAATGAAAATTATTATTGCGCCAGATTCTTTTAAAGGTAGTTTGTCTGCCCTTGATGTGGCAGAAGCAATAAAACTTGGAGTAGAGGAAGTATTCCCTCAAGCTACTATCATAAAGATTCCTATGGCTGATGGAGGAGAAGGCACAGTGCAGTGTCTAGTGGATGCTACCTCTGGGGAGATTAGAAAAGAAAAAGTTTATGGCCCCTTAGGAGAGAAAGTGTTAGCTTCCTACGGGATTCTGGGTGATAAGAAAACTGCAGTTATTGAGATGGCAGAAGCATCCGGTATAACCTTAATCCCTAAGAAAAAAAGAAACCCTTTAATTACTACTACTTATGGGACTGGTCAATTAATAAAGGCAGCTTTAGATCAGGGATGTGAGAAGATGGTTATAGGAATAGGGGGGAGTGCAACTAATGATGGGGGAGCCGGTATGGCCCAAGCCCTGGGAGCAAGATTGTTGGATAAAGAAGATCAGGAGATAGGTTTTGGAGGAAGAGAATTAAAAAGAATTGAGAGGATTGACCTTAGCTCAATTGATCCTCGAATCAAGTCAACTCAAGTCCTAGTTGCCTCTGATGTAACTAATCCTCTGTGTGGTCCAAGGGGTGCATCTTATGTCTATGGCCCTCAGAAAGGAGCTACTGCTGAGATGGTGGAAGAGTTAGACCAAGCCCTGAATCATTTTGCCCGGATCATTAAGAGGGATTTAGGTAAGGATATTAGTGAAATACCTGGGGCAGGAGCAGCAGGAGGATTAGGAGCTGGCTTAATCGCTTTTTTAAATGCAGAACTTAGACCTGGTGTAGAAGTAGTAATAGAAGCCGTAAGATTAGAGGAAGCTTTAAAAGATGCTGATTTAGTAATTACCGGTGAAGGCAAAGTCGATAGCCAAACCGTTTATGGAAAAGTCCCGGTGGGAGTAGCTAAGGTAGCCAAAAGATACAAAATCCCGGTTTTGGCTATTGCTGCACTTATTGGCGATGGTGCTGAACTTGTCTACCAGCATGGAATTGATCACTTGATTAAGATAAGTGAACCCCCAGTTAAATTAACTGACCCCAAAACTAAAAAAATAGGTTTGATTAAAAATAGAATAAAAGATTTTTTAATTAATAGATAAGAAGAGGATATAACAAGATTAAAGGAAGGTGAAATTTGCAACTCTACAAGGAATTTTATAAAAGGCAAATTAAAATCTTAAAAAGAAAGAAGGTGATTGTTCAATAGCGAAGAAGAATATATTTAGTTTATTTAAAATTAAGAAAAAGAAAGGAGTATAAAGAATGAAAAGAAATAAAAGATTAATGGTTAATTTAATATTGGTTTTTGTATTATTATTGGTAATAAGCAATAGTGTAATGTGTGCTGAAAAGGTAATTAAATGGAGATTACAATCGATGGGGGCTGCTGGAGATGCAATGTATACTGCGACTGAAAAATTTGCCAAACTAGTAACTGAGGCAAGCGGCGGACGTTTAGTAGTTACTGCTTTTCCTGCTGGAGCTATTACTCCTGCCGGGAAAGAGTTTGAAGGGACCATAGCTGGTTCTGTAGAAGCATCGCATGTATCTACTGGTTGGGCAATTGGTTATGTTCCGGCTGGGGTTTTTTATACTAGCTCTGTAGGAACACTTACCGGTACCCAGCATATGATGTGGATGGAGCACGAAGGATTAAAATTTGCACAAGAATTATACGAGCCAGTTGGTGTACATTTTGTCGGGCAATTAACAGTTCATCCTGCAGAGGTTTGGTGCCATACCAATAAACCTTTACAATCAGCAGCGGATATTAAGGGATTGAAGATTAGATTAGGAACTACTGCTCTTAATTCTATTTTCAGTAAAATGGGAGCAGCCCCAGTTTTTCTTCCTGGCGGAGAAATTTATGAATCAATGCAACGTGGAGTTATAGATGCCTTTGAGTACTTTACTCCCTCAGGAAACTGGACTATGGGCTTCCAGGAAATTGCAAAATATATGTATCTTTCCTCATCCCGTTCCCCCTTTGATGCTCAATCGCTTTTTGTGAATAAGAGTAAATGGGACGAACTTTCTCCTGATTTGAAGGCTATAGTAGAAATGGCTGCCTATAAGGTTGCCCATGAATTCTTTACTGAAATAGCTATTCAAGATACTGCAGCAATTCAAAAATTTAAAGATTATGGTGTTGTGGTGGAAAAATTACCCGAAGATATAGATAAATTGTTATTTGAAAAAGCAGAAGAATACTATAATGAAGAATCTCAAAAAGATGCCAACTATGCCAAGATATTTAAGTCTGTATTTGAATTTAAGAAAATATGTGAAGAGATTGACATAAGATAAGTAGTGGTATAAAAATAGAGAATAGGTGAGGTATTAAATTCATCTAATCTTGCTCTAGAAGTTTTATTCTAGAGCAAGATTAGATGATAGATAAAAAGGAGTGATTAGAAGTATATGAGGAGAATTGTAAAGATAATTAACTCCATTAGCGAAGCTTCCGGACAAATAATTAAATATTTCGTTGTAGCGCTAATTATTGTTCTATGTTATGAGGTAATTTCGAGATATATTTTTAATAAACCAACAATTTGGGCTTTAGAAACTTCAAAGATGCTTATGGGTACTTTCGGTTCTGTAGGATGGGCATATACCTATTTACATGAAGGGCATGTAAGGGTAGACGTTTTTTATTCTAAGTTATCGCGGGTAGCAAAAGCATGGATTAACGTTATTTTATCAATTATTTTTCTTTTTCCAATTTGTACTGTTCTGATTATTTCCGGAATAAAATGGGCAAAATTATCCTGGAAATTAGGTGAAAAGATGGTAGAAAGTAGTTGGCTACCACCGGCAGCACCGTTTAGAACTGTATTATTAGTAGCCTTTGTACTTTTTGCTTTACAGAGCATCTCCAAATTTCTCCAGGAGTTATATTTTATAATTAGAAAGCGAGAACTATTATGAATATAGCAGTAAATCCAGAAATTGTTACCATTTGTATGTTTGGTGGTCTATTAATTGGTGTGCTTACTGGGTTTCCACTGGCAATTACTATTGGTGGGGTTGGCATCATTGCTGGTTATATTTTATTTGGTCCCAATGCATTTGATTTGATTTATAGTCGTATCTACGACATAATAACCAATTATGGAATGATGGCGGTACCCTTATTTGTTTTTATGGGCAATATGCTAGAAAAATCCGGTATAGCTGAGAAATTATATGATGCATTCTATATCTGGTTTGGGAAATTTAGAGGTGGTTTAGCTATTGTCAGTATTTTAATTGGTACAATTATGGCAGCTTGTGTGGGGATTATTGCTGCTTCTATTACTATGCTGACTTTGGTTGCCTTACCCTCAATGATGCGACGAGGATATGATAAAGGTTTAGCTACTGGAAGTATTTGTGCTGGAGGCTCTTTAGGGATACTTATTCCACCTAGTATTATGCTTATTGTTTATGGACCAGCAGCTTCAATTTCAGTAGGAAAATTATTTATGGCTGCCTTTATGCCAGGATTTTTACTTTCTGGTCTATATATGCTATATATTGGTATTCGTTCCTATTTACAACCCCAAGTAGCTCCGGCATTGGTATCCAGCGAAGCAGAAGAGATCAGTTTTACCAAAAAAACCTATATACTACTTTCTAGTGTAGGTCCAGTTTTATTGCTTGTTTTATCGGTAATGGGTTCGATATATTTAGGTTTAGCTTCTCCCACAGAAGCAGCTGCAGTAGGTGCTGCTGCCGCTACTATTTTAACTGCGATATATGGTCGTTTTTCCTGGAAAGTATTAAAAAGTGTAGCTATAGATACAATAAAATTGACCGGAATGGTCCTTCTTATTGCGGGTTGTTCAACTGCCTTTGTTAGTGTATTTCTTAGCGCTGGTGGCGGAGAAATGGTTTCCAATCTGATTTTATCCATCCCCGGTGGACGTTGGGTAGCTTTTGCCCTGGTTATGTTTATAGCCTTTATTTTAGGAATGTTTATTGATTGGATTGGGATCATTTTTATCCTTGTACCCATCCTAACTCCTATTGTTCCTAAACTTGGTTTTGATCCTCTGTGGTTTGCAATGATGATCATAGTAAACCTCCAGATGTCTTTCTTAACACCACCTTTTGCTTATGCTATATTCTTTTTGAAGGGTACTGCTGCGCCAGAGTTGGGGATAGAAACAAGTGATATAATTCGTGGGGTTATACCCTTTATTACGCTAATTGCAATTGGTCTTATTTTGTTAATTATATTCCCCCAGATTATTCTCTGGTTACCAAGTACAATGTAATATACCAATAAATAATAGATTTTAGCAATAACAAAAGATTTAAGTGCGAAAGGGAAAATTAGCGCATAGATTTATAATTATAGGATAGCTTGATTAAATATTAGGTGATTGGGTTAGGGAATGGTTAAAGATTATTTTTATGATCAAATAATAAAGGTGGAGATTTTTCTCAATTTTTTCTTTTGTGAAAATTAATTCTTCCTAAAATGATTTTGAAGAGTTATAATATTTTTTAATTAATAAGGGGGAATTTTTATTATGGAAGTTTTATGTATCGGCGATGTAATGATACCTGGAAATACTATTGGTGAAGCAGCTAAAAAATTAAAACTGAAAAATCTAAAGATAGATATCAAAGATTGGGAAACAGATTGGAACAGGCTGCAGGATCGGCGATTAGTGATTGAAAAACAAGGCCCTTCTGTTGAACCAGTAGTACCTCAGATATTAGATGCTCACCGGAATACAGAAATATTGATGGTTTTGTTTTGTCCTGTATCAAAAGAGGCCATTGATACATTGCCTAACCTTAAACTTATTGGGGCTTTAAGAGCGGGGTTAGAAAATGTGGATGTTAAATATGCTACTGAAAAAGGGATTGTGGTACAAAATATTAAAGGTCGAAACGCACAAGCAGTTTCTGATTTTGCGATAGGCTTGATCTTAGCTGAAGCACGTAATATTGCTCGCAGTTATTATGCTATTAAAAATGGTCAGTGGAGAAAAAACTTTGTTAACTCTGAGATGATACCTGAGCTACAGGGGAAAACCATCGGATTGGTTGGTTTCGGTTTTATCGGTAGGTTGGTAGCTCAGAAATTAAGTGGATTTGAGGTTGATATTTTAGTTTTTGATCCTTATGTATCGGAAGATGAAGTCAAGACTTATAGGGCAAAAAAAGTGACGCTTGAAGATTTATTAAAAAATTCTGATTTCGTTTCCTTGCATACCAGATTAAGTGAAGAGACTAAGAATATTATTGGAGAAAGGGAACTCTCTTTAATGAAAAAGAGTGCCTACTTGATTAATACTGCTCGTGCAGGTTTAATTAAAGAAGAAGCTTTATTTAATGCGCTAAAAGATAAAAAGATTGCCGGCGCAGCTTTAGATGTATTCTGGGAAGAGCCAATTGGCAAAAATAGTCGATGGTTAGAGCTGGATAATGTCACTTTAACCTCCCATATAGCCGGGACAACCCGGGAGGCTCTGACTAAATCTCCCTATCTTTTAGTTGAAGATATTAATAAATTGATTGAAAATAAAGGGCCAAACTTTGTAGTAAATCCCGAAGTATTAAAACGAAGTGAAGTAAAAAAATGGCTCGAAGAAATCAGGAGTTAATAGATGTTAGTTAATTTAAATGATCTTTTAATCCCAGCAAAAAAATCAGGTTATGCTATTGGAGCTTTTAATGTTTACAACCTAGAGACCATTGAGGTTGTTTTTGATGCAGCCATCTCTATGAATATCCCAGTTATTATTGCCTTTGGAGAGAAATATAATTACCATAATGCGATTAATTTAGTAGCTCAATGCGTTCGTGAATTGGCTTATCAAACTTCCTTACCTATAGTACTACATTTAGATCATTGTAAATCTAAAGATTTAATTATTCGAGCAATTCGAGCAGGTTTTACTTCGGTAATGTATGATGGTTCAAGTTTAGCCAATAGTGATAATATCAAGATAACCTCAGAAGTAGTAAAAATTGCCCATGCAGTTGGCGTTTCGGTAGAGGCAGAATTAGGATGTGTTCCCGCTGAAGATACCGGAGAGTTTGTGCCCGAAGATCAACTAACTAAACCAGAGGAAGCAAAAGAGTTTGTAGAGATGACCAATTGTGATGCCCTAGCTATTGCCGTGGGGACTATTCATGGTAATTATATTGGTAAACCAAAAATATACCATCAACGATTAAAAGAAATCGCCAGAGCAGTTTCGGTCCCTTTAGTCTTACATGGAGGTTCTGGAAATACAGATGAGGATATAGGATTAGCCATTGATGAAGGGATAGCAAAGATAAATATTAATACCGAAATATCCAATGTAGCAGTTGATAAGTTAAAAAAGATATTCACGGATGGTTATTCTGGTCATTTATCAGTTCTTTTTGAATCAATAAAAGAACCAATGTTAGAAGTAGTCAAAGAAAAGATAAAACTATTTTCTCGCGGTAAAATTGGTTTAATTTAGCAAAAATTCAACCTTAATTGCTAATATATTTAGTAATCTGAGGAGATAATATGAATAGTTTAATTTTGTGCATTGATATAGGAACTACGGGGTGTCGTAGTATAATATTTGATCAAAAAGGCCAGGAGGTTTGCGCCGCATATCAAGATTATCAAAGCATTTACTTACCTCATGGATGGATTGAACATAATCCTGGTCTATGGTTATGGGCGGTAAAAAAAACAGTAAAAGATACCATCGCAGAAATAAGTGATAAGAAAGAATATATTTCGGCAATTACCATCACCTCACAAAGATCTACTGTTATTCCCGTGGATGAAAAAGGTAATTATCTGGATAATGCCATTTTGTGGCAAGATAAAAGGGCGCTGGAGGAAACAAAGTATTTAGTTAATGAATATGGTATGAAGGAAGTATATAATATTACCGGTCTGAGGATAGATCCTTATTTTACCTTACCAAAATTATTATGGATAAAGAAACACAGACCTGAAGTATATCAGCATGCCTTTCTTTTTCTATCGGTGCAAGATTTTATTATTTATTTTTTAACCGGGATCTTTAAGACTGATTGGACCCAAGCTTCTCGGACTATGCTTTTTAATATTAATAAATTAAACTGGGATAAAGATTTTATAAAAAGCGTAGGAATCGATTTTAATAAATTACCAGAAGCTGTTCCACCCGGTTCAATCATAGGGTACATTACTTTAGATGCATCGAAAGAACTAAATTTACCCCAGGGAATACCGGTTATTGCTGCAGGTGGAGACCAACAGTGTGCTGCTATAGGATTAGGGGTAATAGAGCCCGGGATGGTTGAAGTTAATGCCGGAACAGGTTCTTTTGTTTTAACTAATAGTAATAAGCCAGTTAAGGATATTAATCAACGGATTATTTTAAGTGCATCTGCTTTAGCTGGTAAATGGGTTCTTGAAGCAGGTATTTTTACTTCTGGTTCTATCTACCGCTGGTTTAGAGATAATTTTGGGAAGGTTGAAATGGAGGCGCAAGACAGCTCTGGCATTAATGTATATAAAATAATGGATTCGGAAGCAGAAAAGGAACCGATAGGAGCCAATGGATTGTTATTGGTACCGCATTTTGCTGCCTCTGCAGCCCCTTATTGGAATCCAGAAGCGAGAGGATTACTTTTTGGATTGTTATTAGGTCATACCCGCGCTTCAATTCTCAGAGCAATATTGGAAGGTATTGCTTTTGAAATACAAAAAAATATAAATATAATGGAAAAATATACCAAAAAAATTGAGGAAGTTAGGGTAAGCGGAGGTCTGGCTAAATCTGAATTGTTTAATCAAATACAAGCTGATATTTATGGCAAAGTAGTAGTAAAAACTGAATGTAGTGAAGCCTCTGCCCTGGGAGCAGCTATAATTGCCGCCACTAGTATGGGTATATACAATAATATAAATGCAGCTGTAGGTAGTATGATTAATATAAATAAATTAAGTAGAAAAGAACCAGATATGAAAAATTATAAAATATACCAGGAATTAAGCAAGATACATGATTTATTATATTATTCTTTAAAAGAGGCAGGTATATACAGTAAACTAAACAAAGTAATGAAATTATTGCAATAAAATTATTCAAAAATTTTCCCTCAAAAATAGAAGTTAAAATTGGGAAGAACCATAGGGATTTAGCAAATTAGCAGAAGGATAAAAGATAATGGAATTAAGGGAAAAGGCCATTCAATTGCTTAAAGGTTTTAAAAAAGATGATTATGTTTTCGGTTTAGATAAGTTAGAGGAAATAGGTAGGATAGCCCATCAGTATGGGGAATCTGCCTTGGTGATTTCTAATACAACTTATTTAAAGACAGTAGCGGATAGGGTAATCAAATCTTTAGATAGATATGGAATAGAACTGGCTAGTGGGGCAATCGTTCCTGATGCTAAACCTAATTCTCCCAGTGATGATGTTTATCGTTTAGAAACTTATATTTTACACTTTCAACCTGACTGTATTATTGCTATTGGGGGAGGAAGTACTATTGATGCGGTTAAAGCAGCTAATGTATTGGCTTCCCTTGGGGAATATAGTCCAGAAGTCGAAAGTTATTTTGGGACCGGTTTAGTCAGTAAAGCTTTAGAAAAAACAGGAAAAAAATTGTGGCCGCTGATTGCAATTCAAACCGCAGCTAGCTCAGGTTCTCATTTAAGGAAATATGCTAATGTTACTGATCCTGTAGCCAAACAAAAAAAAATAATTGTTGATGAAGCAATTGTTCCAGTTAAAGCCCTATTTGATTATCAAGTAACAATCAGTATACCTTCTGAGCTGACTATGGATGGAGCGGAGCATTGGATGGGATAGCTCACTGCCTGGAAGTTTTTGAAGGAATAAATGAAAAAAAATTATGCATTAGTTAAAGAAATAGCTTTAACGGCTATTGAATTAGTGATTAGAAATTGCCCATTAGTCTTGGATGAGCCTGATAATTTAGTTGCCCGAGAGACTATCGGTTTAGCTACTGACCTTGGTGGTTATGCTATTATGGTAGGGGGTACTAATGGTGCCCATCTTACCAGTTATTCCTTAGTGGATATATGTAGTCACGGTCGCGCTTGTGCAATAATGAATCCTTACTATACAGTATTTTTTGCTCCAGTGATAGAAGAAAAATTAAGACTGATAGGGGAAATATATCAAAAAACTGGTTTTATCAACATTAATTTAGATAAATTAATCGGTCGTGATCTTGGTATTGCCATAGCTGAGGGGATGGTTGCTTTCAATTTCAATAAGAGTATTGGATGCCCGACTACCCTGGCAGAATTACCAGGTTTTACTGAAAAACATATTGATAGAGCACTTTCAGCAGCAAAAGACCCTCAACTTGATATGAAATTAAAAAATATGCCAGTTCCACTTAATTCTTCTTTAGTTGATGAATATATGAAGCCGATTTTGGAAGCAGCTAAAACTGGAGATTTTTCTTTAATCAGGAATATGAATTAAATTGTTTCCCTCTAGTTAAAGTTTTTGGAAAGAAGAAATATAAAGATGCAAAAAATATTTTTACCATTAGGGGAAGAAATAGTCGAAATTAATCTTCCAGATAATCTAGAAATCTTATCTGCTAATCAACCTGAGGTACTCAGCAATCCAGCAGATACAATTCAAAAAGCCTTGGTTGACTCTATAGCTAGCCCGGGTTTGGATAAAATAATAGAACAAAAATTAGAAAAGAACCCTCAGGCCAAAGCAGTAGTGGTAATCTCGGATAATACCCGTCCTGTCCCCTATAAAGGGGAAGCAGGAATATTGTGGCCGATTATCGAAAGGCTTTTATCTCATAATATACCTAAGGAAAGAATACTTATTTTAGTTGCTACAGGCACACATCGTCCATTATCCGAAAAAGAATTAAGACAGTTGTTAGATCCCAGGATATTTATTCATTCTATTCCTATAAAAAATCATAATTGTGAAGATAAAGATAATTTAGTCTACTTGGGGGAAACAAGACGGGGCAGCCAGGTTTATATTAATCGTGATTATGTGGAAGCAGAGATCAAAATACTTACTGGTTTAGTGGAAACCCATTTTATGGCTGGAGCTTCCGGAGGGAGAAAGTCCATTTGCCCAGGGCTTATTGGTAAGGAAAGTGTTTATATATTTCATGGAGCACCTATGTTAGCTTCTTTTAAAGCTAGTGATTTGATTATAGATGAAAATCCTTGCCATCAGGAAGCTCTGGAGGTAGCCAAAAAAGTGGGGGTAGATTATATGGTAAATGTTACCCTTAATCATGATTTTAAATTAACCGGTGTATTTGCAGGAGATCTGGAAGAAGCTCATAGACAGGCAGTAAATTTTATTGTAAAATATGTGTCAATACCTATAGAAAAAAAATATGATATAGTGATTACGCATGCAGGATATGTTGGTATTAATCACTATCAGGCAGCCAAGGCGGCAGTAGTGGCTATTCCAGCTCTAAAATCTGAAAGTAAATTAATTATGATAGCTAACCATACTGATGTTGATCTAATAGGAAGTAAGAATTACCGTCAGGTTTTGTCTTTATTTAAATCAATAGGAGTTAAAAAGTTTATCCAAAAAATTTTATCAACGGAATGGAAGTTTGTACCAGATCAGTGGCAAGTACAGATGTGGGCTCGTTTATTTAGTAAAATTCCTCAAGAAAATTTTATTTATTATAGCCCCAGGATTTCTCCCCAAGATTACAAAATTATTCCTGGGATTGATGGGAATCTGTTTTTACCCCGGGATAAAAGATATAAAGGAACTTTAAAAGATATCCCTCAATTAATTGAAAAGATTATTGATTCCCTAATTAAAGAATTTGAAGAAAAGGGTAAAAAAGAAACTAGTATAGCCTTTCTGAAAGAAGGACCTTATGGAGTTTTAATAAAAGAATAAATCTTACTTATATAAATTCTATCAAGAACAAAATATATTAAAAAGAAGGTGAAAAAATATGCGTAGTGATGTAATAAAAAAGGGTGTAGCGCGAGCTCCCCATCGTTCTCTACTTAAGGCTTTAGGAATAACCGATGAAGAGATGAAGAAACCTTTTATCGGGGTAGCCCAATCATTTAATGAAATTATTCCTGGACATCTGCATTTGAGAAATATTACTCAGGCAGTAAAAGACGGGATAAGGATGGCGGGAGGAGTTCCTTTCGAATTTTCTACTATTGGAATTTGCGATGGGATAGCTATGAATCACCAGGGAATGAAGTATTCTCTTCCCAGCAGAGAAATCATTGCCGACTCTGTTGAGGTAATGGCTAAAGCTCATGCCTTCGATGCCTTAGTACTTATTCCAAATTGCGATAAAATAATTCCGGGGATGATTATGGGCGCTCTAAGAGTAAATATACCCACTATCTTGGTAAGTGGTGGTCCTATGATGGCTGGATGGTACCAGGGGAAGGATATTGCTTTAAGCAATGTCTTTGAGGCAGTGGGGAAATTTCAAACCGGTTCTATTAGTGAACAGGAACTAAAAAGAATAGAGGATTATGCCTGTCCAGGAGTAGGTTCCTGTGCTGGTCTATATACTGCCAATTCTATGAATATCTGGGCTGAAGCGGCGGGAATAGCTCTTCCTGGCAATGGTACTATCCCGGCAGTTGATGCTCGGAGAATAAGGTTAGCTAAAGATGCCGGAAGTAAAATAATGGAACTTCTGGAGAAGGAGATCAAATTTTTAGATATCCTAACCAAAGAGGCTATAGAAAATGCGATAATAGTGGAAATGGCTTTAGGTGGTTCTTCTAATACTATGCTCCATTCTTTAGCTATTGCCTTTGAAGCTGGTATCAATTTAACGATTGATGATTATAATGAAATAAGCGATAAAGTCCCTCAGCTTTGTAGTTTATCTCCTTCCGGGAAATATCATATTCAAGACTTAGATAGAGCTGGAGGGATTTTAGCTCTAATTAGAGAATTAAGTAAAAAGAAGATAATTAATTTGCATACTACCAGTGTAAACGGTAAAACCATGGCGGAAAATATAATGGAGGCAAAAATTTTAGATAATGAAGTAATTCGCAATCTGGAGAATCCTTATAACTCGGGAGGAGGTATTATCTTTTTAAAAGGTAATTTAGCTCCCCAAGGGGCAGTAGTGAAAAAATCAGCAGTCCACCCTGATATGTTATTCCATCAAGGTCCGGCTCAAGTATTTGAGTCAGAAGAAGAAGGCACCAAAGCTATCTTAGAAGGCAAAATAAGAAAAGGAGATGTAGTGGTAATTCGAAACGAAGGACCTAAAGGTGGGCCAGGGATGAGAGAGATGTTGACTCCCACTTCTGCCATTGCCGGTATGGGCTTGGATAAAGATGTGGCTTTGTTAACCGATGGACGTTTTTCCGGGGCTACCCGAGGAGCATCTATTGGACATATCTCCCCAGAGGCAGCTATGGGAGGACCTATTGCCATAATTAGAAATGGAGATATAATTATGATTGATATCCCAAATAAGAGATTAGATATAAAATTGAGCGATGAGGAAATGAAGAAAAGGTTAACTGAATTGGAATTGCCTTCTCCTAAAATAAAATCAGGGTATCTAAAATATTATACTAATTTTGTAGGCCCAGCAGATAAAGGAGCAGTGAGAGAATAAAAAATTGAAATAAAGAAAGAGGGTAAAAAATAGTTTGGTTGTAAACTTTTGTTTTAAATATAATGGTTTTCAGGCTTATTGGGTTTAAAAATAAATCTGTGTTAGTTAAACTTTAAAAGTGA
>DJVR01000024.1 GCA_002441285.1 Candidatus Atribacteria bacterium UBA6251
GATACAATGTCTTGGCGCAGCACCTCTTTTTACATAATAAAAAATAAAAAACCCAAATAAATAATAGAATAGATTTAGGCCTTTAATTAAATAAATTTAATATCGTCTTTCTTCAAATTTGAATCATTTCTTTTAATGTGCCTATAACATCAACTCCCAACTTTGCGAGCCTCTCATAACTATGATGCCCATTTGCAACTAGTAGACAATCACTCCCAATATGTTTGGAAACTATGTAATCGTTGGTAGTATCCCCTATCAAAAGCACATCTTGCGGATTTAAATTTAACTCAGCTATCCACTTTTCCCCTCTTTCGACTTTACTTTCAGCATAGTGATTTTTAAGACCCATTATTCTGCAGAAATATTTTTCAATGCCATAATATCTAATCTTTTCTATAAGGACATCTTCTTTTGAAGCAGACAAAATTGATTGGGATATCCTTCTATCTCTTATTTTTTTTAACACTTCTTCTACTTCATCAAATAATTTACACTCATTAAAACGGGTGTAATATTCGCTTATAAACTCAACGGTAAGCTCTTCAAATGATTCATCAGAAAAATCAAATCCAAGTTTTATATAATAATCTATTACCGGGAAGTCAAAAATCTCCCTGTATTTTTTTAAATCTATCCCTGACAAGTTTCGTTTCTTTAAAATCTCATTCATTATTTCCACAACCAACCACACATCATCTATCAATGTTCCGTTCCAATCCCAGATAATATGCTTATACTTGCTTATTCTTTCTATCATTTATGACCTCACTCAATAAATATTAAAGTAATTATAACCCTAAAAAATAATATAGACAAATCCTGCAGATGAAATGCGAAGGCCTAATCCATTATTTCCCTTTCTAATGATAAAAGGCCTTAATCTTTAAAAACATTACCGGTTCTCAGATTAAAGCTTTTTTACTTTTAATAATATCAGAGAGCAGGCTTACAAGCAGAAATTTTAATATTTCCTAATTTAACATCTATTTCTCCAGCAATTCGTTTGATATCCTCCCTTATTTCCGGTACGGGTCCCACCTTGCGGGCAGCAATAAAAAGATCAATCCCGGTACCCAGTCCCAGATCAAGCACAACATCACCTTCCTTGACTTTACTATAGGCTAATGGATTTCCACATCCAAAAGTTGTAATGTTAGGATCTATAAGAAGATTATGAAATTCTTTTGCGCTATAACCAATATTCTTTAATTTGATGGAACAACATGTTTCTTCAAAATTGCCACAACAACTTGGCTTTTTGCGGGATATTACTTCAGTATAAGTTTTTTTACTTCCTCTCTAATCTTTTTTTTGCATCAATTTTCTTTCCTTTAGAATTCATAAAATATTCGCCCTTTTTTTTAACTTATTTTTCTAATTTTTTTCTTTTATATAATGACACAGTTGCGTAACTATGCAAATATAATATTTAAAAAATTTCCGTCTCTTATATTTTATTATTCATTTTTCTTTTTAGACGGGCAACATAATTCAATAGCATTGGCAAACCCCCGAAAGATCGAAGATAAAAATTCGTATCGTACCGAATAATAAACCTCTTTGCCCTGCTTCTCTGCAAGTAGAATTCCTTCATTGCGAAGTATAGCAAGGTGACGGGATACTACAGAAACATCAACTGGAAAATTTTTGGTAATATCGCTGACCATTTGAGGTTCTTTAACCTCTAACAAATGGGCAAGAATACGAAGTCTTGTAGAATCACTTACTGCTTTTAAAAAGCGGGGATCAGGAATTCCAGGAATACCACAGCATCCTCCATCTTCATTTTTTTGTTCTTTTTTTAAATGTTTGTTTATTTGTGTCATCATACAAATATTATAATCTATAAAAAAGTATTTATTAAACTTTTTACATTAAGATCAATCCTGATTGGAAATAACTGATCCCGAACTCTTTTCTAAAAAGAGGTAAAAGAAAAGGTATAATAAAAAAAATAGCCCCAGTATTTCATGATAATTTTTTGGAGCAGCAAAGACTGTAATCTTTGAATCATTTAAAATAGGAGCCACTTCCACTACACCAAATTCTACAACGGGTAATTCAAATATATCATAAAGTAAATCTAGTAATTCTCTGTATAAGGGGACAGTTCTTTTTCACAAAGATTTTGCCAATGCTTCAAAACCGGCGATAATATCCAGCAATTCTTCGGTAATCGCATTTTGCCGCTGACGGTTAAACTGAGAATTCAGGTTATCCAAACGTTCCTCAATGTTCTCTTCGGCTTTCTGCATAGCAGTTAAACGGCTGGCATTTTCGCTTGCCATTGATTCGATAAAAGCCTGATATAAGGAAATATAAAAAAATTGATGGATGAAGGAATAGAATAGCCGGTCCCAGGAAAGGGTATATAAGGGTAAATTACGAGAAGGCCACTTTCTTGAAGCTAATTCCTGTAACCATTTTTGATCTAAGGGGAATAAATGAAATTGAAATGGCTCAAATACTACTCCTCTCTTTAGCTTATTATAAAATAAATAAATATCATCTATTTTTTCTCTAAACCGCCATGACTCCACTAATATTAGTAATTCTTGAATAGCGCTATTCAGGTTATACCTGAATTCAGGAAAATCAATCCTTACTTCCGGTTGGTAGCCAATTTCTTTTAACTGTTCTTCTGCTCTTTCTCCGATTACAGATATTTTTAATTGAGCATAATCGAAGGCTTTCGCCTTTTCCCACTCCATAAAGGAATTGGCAATCATCACATTAAATTTACCGGCCATTCCTCTTTGCGAACCAAAGACAATCACTCCCATCCGTCTTTTATTTCTTGATTTCGGTTTTTTAAATATTTCTAGTTTTTCCTTTAACAATGCTTGAAAACCCATCTCAATAGATTGATGATATTCTGTAATTGCCTCTACAGCTCTTTCATGATAATGAATATTAACTGCGGCCAAGGCCTTCATTGTTTTGACCACAGAGTATAAATCCTGGGCGCTTTCAATTTTTCTTTTAATGGCTTCAAGCATCTGCATTTTTAGTGGTTTTTTCTCCTTTTAAAATGAATTGTTCGATAAAATTAAGAATCGTTTTTACTTCATCACTATTAAGTTTTTTATTGTTCATTACTTTTTCTTCTAATTGGGAAAATCTGTCTGGCAAATTCTTTTTTATTTCTACTATCTTTTTTCTAATATCTTCAACCGAAACCTGATCCCATAAACCCTGGTTAACCATAAGCAGAATCACAATTTGTTCCATTACTGAATAAGGTGCATATTGATTTTGCTTTAAGACCTCTCTTATTCTTTTTCCTCTTTCCAGAATTTTTTTGGTATTCTCATCTAATTGGGTCCCGAACCGGGAAAAAATTTCTAACTCTTGAAACTGCGAATAAGTTAAACGCAGGCTGCCTACTACCTCTTGATAGGAAGCTAATTGCGTTTTTCCTCCCACCCGGGATACCGACTTCCCTACATCAACGGCAGGTAAAAGCCCACCCTGGAATAATTGAGGAGAAAGATAAATTTGACCATCGGTAATGGAAATAAGGTTAGTAGGTATGTAGGCTGATAAATTTTGAGCCTGGGTTTCGATAATGGGCAAAGCAGTCAAAGAACCACCACCCTTCTCTTTCTTCAAATGAGTCGCTCTTTCTAAAAGGCGGGAATGGATATAGAAAATATCTCCGGGATAGGCTTCCCGGGCAGGCGGCCTTCTTAACAAAAGAGATAACTCCCGGTAAGAACGGGCATGATGAGTTAAATCATCATATATAACTAAAACATCTTTTCCTCTTTCCATAAAATATTCACCGATACTGGTCGCCGCATAAGGGGCAATATAATTCAAACCAGGCGTATCTTCACCTGATGCGACCATAACAATACTATATTGCATTGCCTCTAACTTTTTAAGTTGAGCAATCACTCGAGCCACAGAAGACATCTTCTGGCCAATAGCACAATAAATACAAATAACATCCTTATCTTTCTGATTTAGTATAGTATCCACAGCAATCGCTGTTTTCCCCGTCTGTCTATCTCCCAGAATGAGTTCCCGCTGTCCCCGGCCAATAGGCACCAGGGCATCAATTACCAAAATACCTGTCTGTAAAGGGACATATACTGGTTCTCGATCCATAATGGGTGGAGATTCACGCTCAATAGAATATCTCTCCATCGTTCTGATGATTCCTAAATCATCCAGAGGACAACCAAGGGGGTCAATGACCCGTCCCAGTAACGATTCGCCAACCGGAACATCCATTACCTGGTCGGTTCTCCTCACTTCGTCTCCTGCTTTAATACCTTTTGCATCATCAAATAAAATAATATCTACCTTGCCTGGTTCTAGATTAAATACCATACCTTTCTGGCCGTCTTTGAAAATAACTATTTCCCCTGCTTTTACTTCTGGCAAACCTTTTGCTGTGACGATATCTTTACCAACTGCATATACGATTCCAATTTCCTGAACATATACGGATGCTTTCTGTTTTTCAATAACGCTATTCATACTGGAAAAAGTAGTCTTCAAACTTTCTTTTAAAGATAAACTATTTATCTCTTTTGTTGGATTGTCCATTAATACCCCCACATCAAAATTACATCTTAATCTATTTAGTTTATCCAAATCACCTTAATTTTCTTTTTTTTCAACATCCAATTCTTGAAAACTTAATTCGGTAAAAGCTTTCTTAAGTTGTTCCTCCAGTCTATCCAGGTAGTTTTCAATATTCCAGGAAATTTTCTTACCTTCTGTTCGAGCTTCAATTCCACAAATCAAGTCAGGGGAAACTTTAAAATCGATTTCAACTTTATCGCCAATAATCTCCTCCAGGGTTTTCTTGATTTCAGATTGTTTTTCTCGGGTAAGCCGAAAACTACTATTCACCCATATTCTTCGCTCATCCCTATCGATAAACCAGACAAAATCAGCTTTTTCCTTTTTGGTCAACTGTGTTAACTGGATTAAGAAATTCTCAATCAATTGGTTTTCTAATTTTTCACTGGCTAAATCAGATAAAACTTTTCTGCTAATTTGACAAACCTGCTCACAGGATAAATGACGAAGGTCTCTTAAAAAAGCGGTCTGTTGTTTTAATATCGCCTCTCTCCAATTTTTTTGCTCTTCATCAATTTTTTTTCTGGCATCTCTCACCAATTCTTCTCGCTTCTTTCGGGCATCCTTCTTTGCCTGAGCAAGCATCTCATTCCATTTTTGCTGCAGTTCCTCCCTTATTCTGCGCTGTTTTTCTAATTCTTTCTGGGCTTCCTCTTTTACTGCTTCGGCATCTTGCATACGACCAGTGATTTGCATTTCCCTGTCATCCATAATCTTGATAATTCGGCTAAATAAAAATCGTTTCAAGAGATAGATCAAGATTAAAAAATTAATAATTTGGGCAATAACAGTAAACGAATCTATAAGCATATTAACCCCCTACCTAATGAGTTAAAACATAATTCCAGAAAGGATTGGCAAAAATAAGAATGACTGAAATGACCAAACAGTAGATAGCCGTCGATTCAACCATCGCCAGCCCCACAAACAATGTTCTAGTAATCGTATTTGCCTCGTCTGGCTGTTGAGCAATAGCTGCCAACGCCCGGGCCAAGGCCATCCCTTCTCCTATGGCGGGTCCAATCGAGCCAATCGCAATGGTAATTCCAGCAGTAATAATAGAAACTGCACCGATAATATCAATACTACTCATTTTCTTTACTCCCTTCCTTTTGTTCTATCTTGTTTGGCTTATTCTCTATGCGTGTTGCTGAAGCAATATAAACTGTTGCCAGCACGGTAAAGATATAGGCCTGTATTTGACCAATTAATAACCCTAAAATTTGCATAACAATGGGTACAAACAAAGGAGTGATGAGCAACAAAACCGCCACAATCAATGTACCGCTCATCACATTCCCAAATAATCGGACTGCCAGGGCCAGAGTACGAGAAAAATCTCCGATAATATTAAAAGGCATCATAAATATAGAAGGTTCTAAATAATGTTTAAAATAATCACGTATCCCCTTTTTGGCAATTCCAAAAATGGGTATGGCAAAAAAAACGCAAATTGCCAGCGCGCTGGTAGTGGATAATGAACCAGTAGGAGGTTGATAACCGGGAATAATGTCCAGCAGATTAGATACTGAAATAAACAAAAATAGGGTTCCCAAAAAAGGAATAAACGGATCCGGATTCTGCTGGGTAATCTCTCTCACTTGCTGCCGCATATAACCCACAATTACTTCTAAAAAATTCTGCCAACGGCTAATTTTGGGTCCAATAGTTAAATTTTTCGTGGCCATCCAGCTGATAAAAACTAGTATTACCATCACCGCCCAGGTAAAAACAATGGTGGCATTAATATGGATTCCATTCCATTTCAATATAATAATTGCATCCGGACTTATTTCCATTTTTAATTCCCTACCCTGTATTAAAATATTATTGCTTTAATATATTTTTTTGTTTTCCTATCTTTCTACTTAAAAAAATACGAGCAGCAATAAAACCAGCCAGCAGGACTAAAATATTACCCCATTCCCCCTGGCGGGCGATATAGATTAATACCAAAAAAATGGTAGCTGTTCTTAAAATAAAACTCCCCAGGGTTAATACAATTGGTGAATGAACTTGATTCATATTTTTAATGGTCAGCCATAAACCGCCAAAATAAAATATTCCCAATCCTAAGCCAATCAACAAATACAATAAACTATAAATGTTAATACTCATTCTTTGTTTTCCTCTTCAATTTCTTTTCTTTCCTTCTCTACCCAGTACCAGGCATTAAGGCAACCAAGAATAATCCCCACAAAGAGAAAAGTCAAGGTCCAGGAAATCTGAGCCGGCCATTTCCGATCAGCCCAAATACCAACAGCAATTCCTATCAAGGTAGGTATCATCACTGACCAGCCAATAACTCCAAACAAGCCCAGGCCAAACCAGACAACCCGGTCTTTTTTCTTTTGGGCCCTTAATTTTCGTTTCTCCTTTTTCTCGATTTTTTTAATAAAATTTTGTTTTAAATCTTTTGGTTTTTCTGTATTATTATTCATGTGCTTCCAAGTTTAAAAAACTCCTTACAAAATCTGCTTCTAATTTACTCAAAGCGATTTGGGCATCTTTCTCTTTCTCATCTGTTTTTATAAATATTTCTTCGACCCTATTTTTTAATTCTACTAAATCTTCTCCTTCTATTGCATTCCTGGTCGAAATGATTACTTTTTTTTCATATTTAATCAGGATTCCTTCATCGATTGCCCAATAAAGATCTTTCCCCTCTGGTGTAGTTAAGATTAAAATCCCGGGGGTTAGGAAAGTGATAAAATCAGTATGTCTGGGCAGCAGGCAAAACCATCCATTTTCTGCTTCTGCCACTATTTTTTTCACTTTCCTTTTTAAAAATGTTTTCTCTGGCAACAATATCTTTAAATCAATCATTTTTTGCTTCTTCTATAGAACCAATCATATAAAGTGATTGTTCAGGATAACTAGCAAACTCATCATTTAAAATTCTCTCGCAACCTTCCAATGCTTCGGACAAACTAACCCGACGTCCTTCATTGCCAGTAAACTGTTCGGTAGTAGCAAATGGCTGGGTTAAAAACTTTTCTAAGCGCCTGGCACGATTGACCGTTCGCTGGTCCTCTTTGGATAATTCCTCTAAACCCAGCATAGCTATAATATCCTTTAATTCCTCATATTCAGATAAGTTCTGTTTAACCTCTCGGGCTATCTGGTAATGTCTTTGGCCAACAACTGTCGGTGTAAGCATATTAGAGGAAGATTTTAACGGATCCACTGCTGGATATAAGCCCTGGCTAGCCCGCTGTCTAGTAAGCACTACTGAAGCAGAAAGATGACTAAAAATATGGACTGCTGCCGGGTCAGTAAAATCATCTGCAGGTACATATACCGCCTGAATTGAGGTGATGGACCCGGTGGGGGAATTACAAATTCTTTCCTCAAGGTCAGCAATCTCACTGGCCAAGGTGGGTTGATATCCTACCCGGGAAGGCAATTCGCCCAAAAGACCGGAAACTTCCGCCCCAGCCTGGACAAAGCGGAATATATTATCAATTAATAAAAGAACATCCTGTTTGACTTCATCGCGGAAGTATTCTGCTATAGTTAACGCAGCATGTCCTACTCTAAACCGGGCACCGGGTTGTTCGTTCATCTGGGCAAAAATCAAGACGGCCTTATTCAGGACGCCTGTTTTTTTCATTTCTCGAATTAATTCTTCCCCTTCTCTGGACCTCTCTCCTATTCCACAAAAGAGGCTCACCCCTTCATGTTCCAAAGCCATATTGTGAATCATCTCCATAATCAAAACCGTTTTACCAACTCCGGCACCGCCAAATAAACCTGCTTTTCCACCTTTTTCTAAGGGAGCCAAGACATCAATTACTTTTATCCCGGTTTCATAAATATCTGCCGCAGTGGTCCGCTCGGCAAGAGAAAGTGATTTTTGGTATATGGGGATTGATTTTTCAGCTGATAATATATCGCCTCCGTCAATCGGTTCTCCGAAAACATTAAGCATTCGTCCCAATAATCCACGCCCCACAGGCACTTGTAAAGGACGTTCCATATCAATGATTTCATCTCCCCTTTTTAATCCCTGAGTAGGGGTTAAGGCGATTCCTCTAACTGTATTGGCATCAAGATGAAGGGTTACCTCAATAATCGCATTACCCGCTTTCAACTGGTTATTAATCTTGGGAAGGGATTGAGGGAAAAAAGCATCAACAACGCTTCCTCGTATTGCCCTTATTTGTCCTTTGTTTATTTTCTTATTATCCATTTGGATATCTCTACAGAACGAATAAATCTGAAAGTTAAAATTTCAGTAGGTATATTTATTATAGTATATTATATTATGTTATATTTATTATAACATACACAACAACTAAGAGGTTACATTTTTGATAAAAACTTGTCAAGGGGAAGTTTCGTTTGTCATATTCTAACCACTCTTTCAATAATACTCCTTCCTATACCCAATCCCCTATTTAGATCTCTGATACTTGCTCCAGTTTCCTGGTATATGTCCTTAATTAACTTAGCTCTATCGGCTAAAGGTATTTTATAAAAATCATCTAGGCCTATTCTTTTCTTAAATAATTCTAACAATTCATCATCGGAATATTTTTTTATGTCTTCATAGTCCATATAATCTTCTTTACCTATTTCCTTATGAAATTCGATAAAACTTTTTATATTGTTAAAATAGACTTTCATTATCTCTCCATCAATGAGGTAGTCCTTAGAATCGTACATCTTAAGATACTCATTATAACTGGACCAAGGATATTTTGATACATCCTTTACCATTCCAGCTTTTATCGGATTTTGATGGATATAGCGCAGCGCAGTACTGACACAAGATATCTCTCATCTTCAATGGGTTCACTTTTATATCTATTTTGAAATAGATGACCTACTCTGTTATATTTCCGGTTAAACCATTGCACATAGCTTACCGTAATCCTTTTCATACTTACCCCAATTTCTTCACTTTCCTGAAGTAGTAAATGGACGTGAGTATTCATTAGACAATAGCCGATAACTTTGAAACTGCTTTTTTCTCTTGCTCTATACATGGAATTTAAAAAAAATGCTTTATCTTGGTTACTTTCGAAGATGTTGCCTCTATTGATTCCTCTAAGCATAATATGGTGATATCCTGTACTACTTTTTAACCTTGGACTTCTTGGTATAAAACCACTCCTGTTTATTTTAAGATATTAAATTGAGTGTGACAAACGAAACGTCCCAGTGACTTACATATGATTCCTTTTTAATGCAGTTGCAAAAAGAAGGTGGATATTTGGTTAACCAGGAGGAAAAGAGATTATTAGAAAAGGCCTTATGGAATGACCAAGGTAGAAGGACAGCTAATACTATTGCAGTTGATGCCTCAGTGATTGCTCGGATAGCAGGTTTTGAGATTCCTCAAGATAAAGTATTTATTATGGTAGAGCAACAGGAGATTGGTCCAGCATACCTTTTTTCTCACGAAAAACTATCTCCGGTAATGGCTATAGATAAATATAAGGGGTTTGAAAATGCCTTAAAAATGGTCCAGGCAATATTTGAAATTGGTGGCAAAGGGCATTCTTGTGGAATCTATTCTTACAATGACGAACATATTCATCAACTAGCTTTAATAGCCCCGGTAAGCAGAATTATGGTACGTCAACCCCAATCAAAAGCTAATGCTGGCTCTTTTACTAATGGTATGCCTATGACTTCCAGCCTTGGTTGTGGTATTTGGGGTGGAAATATTACCAATGAAAATATTCATCTGAAACATTATATGAATGTTACTTGGGTAAGTAGACCAATACCTGAAGATAGACCTTCAGAAGAAGAATTATTTGGGGAGTTTTATAATACATAAAATAACCGCCAAGGGGACTGTCACTGCTTAAAATAAATAATTCTATAGCCAGAAAAAATATTATTTGAAAGAAATTGATATTCTCCTGCGTATATAAGAATAGAGCATAGTCTCTAATAAAAAATCAAATTACTAAAAGGAGTAAAAATATCAATGAGAAAACAAAGAATATTAAAAAGTACAATATTTTTCCTAATTATTGCCCTGGTCATTACTAGTTTGGCAGTAGTAGTCTTTGCCAAAAATGGCGGGAATGGCCAAGGAAAAGTAGGTGGAGGTTTGCAACAGGGAAACCTGTATCAGAATCAAGGAACAACCCAGATCCAGAACCAACGCCAGGAAAATATGAATATGCAAAAACAACTACAGGAATGCGAAAATGAATGCAATCAAAATTGTGAAAACAACTTTAATAGTGAATGTAGTGGAGAATGTGTAAAAGAGGAAATTCAACTTAGATTTAATGCTGCTACATTAAAGAATATGACTATTGCCAAAATAGCTGAGTTATGGGGAGTAGATGCAGATACTTTATTAACCAAGATAGTTGAAACCTTTAACTTGGAAGAAGATTATACATTAGGAAGTACCATCAATGACTTAAGGAGTGAATATCACTTTGCACCTTATCAGATAAGAGAAATAATAGATAGTCTAAGGTAAAACAGGTAGAGGAAAAACTACATTTTAAACTAAGAAATTTAACTATTACGCCCTTCAGCAGAATACTGAAGGGCGTTTTTTATATGTAATATTTTTTATTGGCTTGGATTTTTTTACTACTACTAATTCTTGCTGATAATTTTTTAAATAATAAAAAAAGCAAGATGGAACATTAGAAAATTTCCAAATAATCTATTTATGTTATAATAAGTTAACAGTTTTAAGTAAAGAGATTGCCTGTTCCTGTTAAATAAGAAAAAGGGAAATAAAATGAAGAAAGAATTAAATGAAAAAGAAATATTAGCTTTAAGAAAGGCTCAACAGGACGAACTGGTAGGTCGAGAAGTATATGATAGATTGTCCCGTTTGGTTAAAGACAAAAACAATGCTAAAATTCTAAAAAAGATCGCAGAAGATGAAAAAGAACATGCTGAAATATTTAAAAAATATACCGGTTTAAATTTAAAAGTGAATAGAGCAAGGGTATTTTTTTACCTTTTTATTACCCGAATATTCGGGTTGACTTTTGGAATTAAACTCCAAGAAAAAGGTGAAGAAACAGCCCAGAAACATTATCTTGGACTGATTAATTCTATTCCCGAGATGAAAGAGATTTTTGAGGCAGAAGAAAAACACGAAAATGATCTAATAAAAATGATTGAGGAAGAAAGACTTTCCTATATGAGTTCTATTGTCTTGGGATTGAATGATGCACTGGTTGAATTGACCGGTGCCTTAGCCGGTTTTACCCTATCTATTCAAAATTCCAGAATAATTGCCTTATTGGGATTGATTACTGGTATCTCTGCTTCTTTATCTATGGCTGCTAGCGAATATTTATCTATCAAGGCAGAAAGAGAGCAAGAAATACAACAAAGGGCCGGGAAATCAGCAATATATACCGGGATTGCCTATATTTTTACGGTTATTGCCTTAATTACTCCTTATTTTTTGATCCATAATTATATTATTAGCTTGATTACAACTGTTTTAGTAGCACTTTTGATCATTTTTATCTTTAATTTTTATATTTCAGTAGCTAATGATTATGATTTCAAGAAGAGGTTTATGGAGATGGCTTCTATTAGTACTGGAGTAGCAGCATTGTCTTTTATAATTGGCTATTTAGTAAAAACTTTCTTAGGGTTTGAAGTGTAAACTAATTAAGATTTCTCATTTAGAGTAGAAGAATATATTTTTGTATTATTTCAAGAATATTTGAATGATAGTCGTTAATATTATAAGTTCAATTTAAATTTAACTAGTAGGATTATTAATCTTCTTATTAAGTAAAGGAAAATGGCAGGCTACTGAATGACCGGTGGTCAATTCTTGTAAAATAGGTTCTTTTTCCCGACATTTTGTTTGAGTATAAAGGCAGCGGGGATGAAATCTACAACCAGGGGGGATATTTGCTGCTGAGGGTATTTCACCTCGTATAGGGATTTTTTTAATTAGATTGGCTTTTCCAGGAACAGGTTCACAAACTGCTTCAATCAATGCCCGGGTATAAGGGTGAAAGGAATAGTCAATTACTTCATCCACTTGCCCCAGTTCAATTATTTTACCTAGATACATAACTCCGATTCGATCGGTAAAATAGCGAGCAGTGGAAAGATCATGGGTAATATATAAATAAGTTAGTCCTAATTCTCTTTGTACCATTTTCATAATATGTAATATTTCTGCTCTGGTAGATAAGTCTATCATTGAGACTGGCTCATCGGCTACAATCATACTGGGAGATAGGACCAGAGTTCGTGCAGTAGCCACTCTCTGGCGTTGTCCACCACTTAACATATGAGGAAAACGTTCCATAAATTCTTCCGGAGGTATAAGTCTAACTTCTTCCAAGGCTTTTTTAATAATCCCCTCTCGTTCGGTTTTAGTTTTACCTACTTGATGAATGATTAACGGCTCTTCCAGAACATCCTTAGCTCTAAATCTCGGGTTCATAGACGCGTAAGGGTCTTGAAAAACCATTTGAATATTTCTTCGATAGGTTTTGAGTCTATTGTCTTCTAAATGAGTTACGTCTTCACCTTTGAAGAATATTTTTCCTTCAGTTGGCTCTAATAATTTCATCAGCAATTTCCCGGTAGTGGTTTTACCGCAACCTGATTCACCCACTAAACCAAAAATTTCTCCTTCATTAATATGAAAATTAATCCCATCTACTGCTTTTACCCAGGTATGTTCACCTTTTATAATCTGGCTAATAGTTCGTCTTACTGGAAACCATTTTTTTAGATTTTCTACGATCACTATTGGTTTATTCATTAGTTAATCCTCCAACAAGCTATCCAATGTTCTTTTTCTACCTCTATTAGAGGAGGCTCTTCTTTTTTACATCTTTCTATTGCTTCTGAACAACGTGGGTGAAACCTACATCCAGTAGGTGGATTGACCAAATCTGGTGGTGTTCCCGGAATAAAGGAAAGTTCATCTACTTTTTTGTGTAATCTAGGAGTAGCCTGAATTAATTTTTTGGTATAGGGATGAGAAAGTTTTTTATTCCCATAAATATTTTCATTAGTTCCAATTTCGGCTATCTTACCTGCATACATTACTATCAAGCGGTCAGCAACTTCGGCTTCGGTAGCTAAGTCATGGGTAATAAAAATAACTGAGAGACCTAACTTTTTCTTTAATTCTTTTAAGAGGTTGATAATCTGAGCTTGTACTACCACATCAAGAGCGGTAGTAGGTTCATCACAAATGACAATTTTTGGTTCCAAGAAAAGAGCGGTAGCAATAACTACTCTTTGTTTCATTCCTCCCGATAATTCATGAGGATATCTACGAATTATATCTTCCGATAGACCCACTAACTTTAGATAATTAATAATTCTTTTTTTAGCTTCCGCATAAGGTATTTCTTTGTGTTTCTGTAGAGTTTCCATCATTTGAAAACCCACAGTGTAAACTGGGGTCAGACAATTCATAGCTCCTTGAAAAACCATAGAGATTTTAGTCCATCTTACTTTATTTCTCATTTCATTTTCCGAAAGAGGGATAATATTTTCGCCATCTACTTCAATGCTGCCACTAATAATCTTACCTGGAGTGGGTACCATTTTGACCAATCCTAATACGGTAGTAGTTTTACCACAGCCTGATTCTCCTACTAAACCCAGAGTTTCTCCTTTTTTAAGCCAAAAGGAAATATCATCTACTGCGTATACTACTCCTTTAGTGGTAAAAAATTGAATCTTTAAATTTTTAACTCTTAAAATTATATTATTATCAATCATCTTATCTAGTCCTTAATTTAGGATGCAATATTTTATCCATAGCAAACCCAATAAAAGCAAAAGTCATACCCATCAAAGCAATAAATAATCCTGGTGGAATGACCCACCACCAGAGCCCATTAATTACAGCTCCTCCTCTTAAGGCGTCGTGCAGGATTTGTCCCCAGGTAACGATAGTAGCATCACCTAGACCTAATAGACTGATAGAAGCTTCATAAACGATGGCACTGGGAACATAAAGTGCCATAGAAGCAAAAGAGTAGGGGATTAGTAAAGGTATCATATGTCTAAAGATGATTCGACTACTGGAGGCTCCAAAGGCTTTTGCTGCTTCGATATAGGTCTCTTCCTTGATCTGTAAGCCCATACTCCTTACAGTTTTAACTGGACCGACCCAGAAGAAACAACTCATCATAATAATTAAGGTCCAGATATTGGGACGGAAGATTGCACTCATTACAATTAATACCGGGAGTAGGGGAACTCCGACAAAGATTTCAAAAATTCTTTGCATTAAAGAATCTTGCCAGCCCCCTAGATATGCACTTACTACCCCAAAGATTACTCCTATAGATACGGAGGTAAAGGCGGTTAATAAGCCGATCAACAATGCCCATTTTACTCCGGCTACAATTCCACTCCAGATATCTCGCTTGGCGCTATCAGTGCCTAACCAGCCAGATACACCACCAGAAATAAACAGAGTGCTTTTGCTTACCTGATCATTGGGACTGGGAAGAATAATATCGACCATTATTTTATAAGTTCCTTGAAGAGAAGAAGGTTTAACTAATATTCCTTCTTTAGCTTCAGCGAATAAAATTTTGGTAGGTTTGATTAATTCACGTTCAATTCTATTTTGTTGAGGATTTTCATACTTCATTCCAAAATTATAGGATTCAGTACGGGAATCATTCCCGATAGAGATTCTAATATCCTTGCCTGCTATTTTGGATATCACCCTTTTGGTAAGAGTAATTACCTGGCCATCAGGTCTTTCCATACTCAGTATAATTACCGGTGAACCAACCACATAACTATGGAAAATAATATCCAGAGGAGGAAGATCATAAAAATATTCGTATTCAAAGATTAACTTATTCAGGGTTAGATTTCCTTTTTTTTCTTCTGTGAAGGTGTATTCTTTAATAATTGTAGAGGGAGCCCTTTTGACCGAAGAGAACCAGTTAACCCATACTGGTGGAGCGCTAACTGGATTATCTTCCCAGTGGGTAATATCTCGCCAACGACTACTGGCGTTAGGAAAAGGTACAATATAAGGATTAATAATAACCATAACTATAAATATAAATAACAAAAATAAGCCAAATAAACCAAATTTAATGCTTTTGAAATCTTTCCAGAAGTTTCTGAAACCCTCTTTGATATCTAACCATCTCATTATCGACGTCCTCCAACTTTAATTCGAGGATCCAAGAATCCATAGATCAAATCCAGAATAACCAACCCAGCCATATAGAGGGCAGTAGTAATAAAGAGGTTTCCCATTAAAACGGGAATATCATTCTGTTCAATAGAAATCCAGTATAAATTTCCTAAGCCAGGCCAGCTAAAAATTCCTTCAAAAATGATATTTCCGCCTACCGAAGCAAGGAGGGAAAGAAGAGCCATAGTCACAATAGGTGGCGCAGCAGTTCGCATAGCATGTCCATAAAGAACTTTACGTTCGGGAATACCTCGGGTACGGGTAGCCATAATATAATCTTCTTGTAATATACCCAGGACAATATTGCGGATTAAATAAGAACTACCCCAGAATCCTATTACTACCAGAGTTAATACCGGGAGGGCCATATGGTAGAGAAGATCTATATAATAGGCCAAACCGGTAGGGGGGGGAATAGAGTGTAAACTTCCTGAAGGGAATAAACGGAGTTGATAAGCAAAGAACATAATTACTAACATACCCAACCACCAGGAAGGCATTCCGTATACTACCATAGTCCCGATGGAGGTTAATTTATCCATGAAACCTCCTGCTTTTTGAGCCTTTTTGAGGCCTAATAATAACCCTAAAATAATATTAATACAAATAGCAGTAGTAAATAATAATATAGTTCGAGGTAGACATTCAGAGATTATTTCCCAGACATCTGTTTCTCCTGCCGAAGATTTCATAATAGTCGCTTTTCCAAAATTTAAGGAGAGAACATTAATGGCTCTCCAAACAATTCTATTCCAGATGGGTTTATCTAAATGATAAAGATGTTGTTTAAAAGTTCTTCTTTCAGCAATGAAGTGAGTCATTTCTTCTGGAGTCATTTTAGTATCCATCTTCAAGGTTTCAGCCCTAATCTCTTCTTCGATTTGTGATTTTAAGGTTTTTTCCATAGTGGTATTAAAGAGAGTAGAAAAGATGAAGATAAGAATTATAAAAGTTATTAGACCATAAATAATTCTTTTTAAACAATATCTCCAGTACATTATGAACTATTTCTCCTCTGTAATTTTTTAGCTTAGTAATATAATTTTTTTTCGGAAGGTGAAATCTTTTTAAGTAGTTTAAGGCAGTGTCCTTAAATATAAAAAATTATTAATGTTCAGGACACTGCCTTTATACTAAATTAAACTAATATATTACTGTCGAGCTGGCTACAGAAGCGGGTACTGCTCCTTCCTTAGAAGCACTGATCAAAACAGTGTAGGAATCTTCTGCTAGATTTTCAATGGCTTCTTCGGGGATGTTTGCTTCAAACATTCCTGCACCTGAGAAGTTAGCCTGGAAAGGTAATTCTTGCTCATCAGTGACCAGTAAAACAGTAACTTCACCACTCTCAGCAGCTTTAGCGATCCCATCAGGATATAGCACTTCTGATACCTGGACTTTGATAGAAATACCTCCTTCTTCAGATGCACGAACATAAACAGAAGGTATATCTACACTATCAATTCTAAGGGTAGTAGTGGCAAAAACTTTAGGCCAGTAATCAGGAGTAAAGGGATAAGTTGGATCTCTGAAGGCAGTTAATTCCACGTAATTGGTAGTAGGATCGTATTTTTCCAGGTAAAAAGCACCATTACCAATAAAGGCATGCCCTTTTTCATCAATCCATTTAATTGCTGCTGTATAACCAGCCTTTGCTTCTTCTACGGACACAAAGTCTTTCAAAGAGACTGGTACATGATTATTATTATTTAATTCTACCAGTTTTGCCCGAATGTCTTTTACACAGGATGGTCTTAATAAGTCGACCTGTTCTACACCTTCTCCAGGAGTGAAACTATAGACTCTACCTGATTCACTTCCAGAAGCTACTAATTCTGCTAAAGCTTCAAAGATTTCCCAGGGTAAGATTATATATCTACCGGATACGTACATTGCAGGAGAACCGGTGGCAGCAACTCTTTCCTTAGATGGTGGGAAATTATAATTGAAGTAGGTGGTAATAGTTCCATCTTGATTGAGAACCATACCTTGTGCAATTTCCACATCTGGTCTATGATATTCTTCATAGGAAGCATCATAGTATTTATCATCCTCACCATCTTTATTAATCCATTCTGTTACAAAGGCATCAGCATATAGAATATTAGCTATAGTCATAGGACGCCCATTATGGAAATTACTATAAAGATATTGGTAAGTACCGGTGCTCATTGCGGTCTTACCAGGGCCTACTTTATACCATTCTTTTTTGGCTGAGTCATATTTAATAGCTTCTGGGGAAATTGGAATATCACCGACTACTTCTCCTGAATCATCTTGGTGTACCTGAGTTTTTACTTCAAGTGGAACAGCCCTTAAAGAGGTAAAAATAGCACTTACTGGACTTTCAAACATACCTCTTTCAGATAAGGGGTCAGCAATAGCCAAACTATAGACATCATCAAATCCTTCTGTACCAATGGGGTCCCAGGCTGACATAAACAATGCACCTTTAGCAGAAAATTCGGTTACCCTTACCTCTTTATTTTTGGTATCAGCAGTAATTAGAGACCATTGATTTAAACCATCTCCCAGACCATAACACATCCTCTTATTAAAAGAATCCTTATGGGTGGCATAATAATCAATCTGGTAGACTACTTGAATCCTACAGGCATCCATTAAGGCTAATTCCAAGGCTTCTAATATGGTTCCCCAATATTCGTCTTCGGTTAGGAAATTTCCGGTATAAGCCTTCTGGGTTAAACGGTCAATTTCTTCATTTTGGTAATACCATTTATTATCAGGTGTACCAGCCATATAACCATACCAGGGCGCATGCATTTGAGCAACTATGTGTTCCCAGAAAGCCCTGGTTGCGCCAGCTCCCCAACCTTCGGTATACATATTCCATTGATAATCTGCTGGGTCTGAATAATAGGAAGTTTCAATGCATTTTACTCTATCCCAGAGTAAACGTTCTACTTTAATTCCTGCCTTTTCAATCTGATTAGAAATATATTCACCTTCCCTCATTCTTCCTTGCGGATCATCAACCCTGATTAAAAACTTAACGGTTACCGGTTCGCCATCGAAAGTCCACCATTCACCTTGTTTTACTAATCTGCCCTTCAATTCTGGTAAATTAGCTGCTTCATTCATAGCATTAGCTATATCTTCTAAAGCTCTTTTTTCATCTCCTTCTGGAGTGAAACCCATCTTATTGGCGACTAAATTGTATTTGTAGGTACCTGGTTGTCCGGGGGTAGCTATGGTAAATAAGGGACCTCCTGCTCCTCCCAGGATTTCATCAACTATGTATTTTCTATTGATCAGAAAATTCATAGCAAACCTGACTTCTCGAATAGCAAAGGGATTAAAATATTCTTTTTCCTCTACTTTAACTAAATAAGGGGCAGCATTGGGAATGGGGTTAAAATTGATGGACCAGGAGCCAGAAGGGACAGCATAGATATCCAGTTTATCTCTAGTTGCTTGATCCAATCCCATAATGGTTGGACCACTGACTCCCCACCAGAAGATATCGGTAAGACCTTCTGCGGTATCTTTTAATCCAATTTCTTCTTGCATTCTGACATTAAAGTATACCTTATCAACAATGGGACCTTTTATTTCCTGAGTAGAAGCACCTAATTGAATAGATAAAATTATGAGTAAGCCTAGTAAGCACAACACCATCCATTTTTTCGACATTATTTCATTCCTCCTTTTTTATTTTTCTCAACTATGATCTACTAAAGATTTTTTCCTTTTTCCACCTCCTTTGCTTAAAATCATAACTTAAGCATTTGAAACTTTAATTAATTTAATATTATTATACTATTAATAAAAAAATTTATGCAAATTTTTTTCTTCTGAATTGCTGGTCTGGAGGTAATAGTTAGGGTAGTGTTTCTTGCCCTATAGAAAGAAGCTTTTAGATTGGATAAATTGTACTAATTTCGAGTAGTGTTTACAATTTAGCTTAAATAACTGGTCATGCTTGTTGTCTTTCCTCTAGAATATTAATAAGCATAATATTCAAAAAAGGAAGGAGAACAGCACACATGACCAAAGATGATTTTATTGCCAGTTTCAAGTATAGTGGACTGCAACATGCACGAAAACACAAGAATATTACTTATACCTGTAGAACCTTTAACATATCCAGAACTGTCTACTACAAGTGGTTAAAAAGATTCAGTAAATTAGGCTATCTAGGACTACAAGATAAGGAGAAGACCAAACCCCAGATGCCTAATCAGATAAAACCTGATAAAGAAAAGATCATTCTCAACTATAGAATAGAATATCCGACTCCTGGGCCAAGGAGAATTGCTAATGAATTAAGACAGCAAGGTATTACCAGCAGCGAAGCTGGAGTATATAATGTCTTAAGAAGAAGGAAACTTAATTATCGGCTAGATCGACTCTTCTATGCCCAGGAGAAGTCAGGTGACCCGCTGGTAACCGAAAGGTATCTTCGGGAAGTAACCAAGAAGAAACCAGCCCATATTAAGGCCTATTATCCCGGTTATCTCTTCTGCCAGGATACCTTCTATATCGGCACCATTAAAGGCTTGGGAAGAATCTAGCAACAGGCGGGGATAGATGCCTATGCTAGCTTCGGTTTTGCCAAGGTCTATACTGATAAGACAGCAGTAAGGGCTATTAATTTCTTAAAGACTAAAGTGTTACCAGTATATAAACAATTTAGTATTCCCTTGGATAGAATCTTAACCGCTAATGGTAAGGAATATACTACCCCTTGGCCTAAGGCTAAACATGAGTATGAGAAATTCTTAAAAGAAAATAGAATCAGACATACCAAGATAAAACCGAGGACTCCTCAGAGTAATGGCTTAGTGGAAAGATTCAATATCAGAAATTTTTAGATGGTAGGCGAAAATATACTTTACCTGAACCTCGATAGATAGTATTATTCTCTATAGGGAAGAACAGAAAGTGTAAACACCACTTGAAAGTAATACACTTTAATTATTAGATTTTCCATATTAAAAAGATTTTTTACGGGATAGTTAAAGGGATAGTCCCTTTGATACTATACTACTTATTTGTTGGAAAAAATCAGTAGAAATAAAATCTGATAAACTGTCCAGGTAATTATCTAGATCCGGATAATAGGGAATAAATCCTAAATAAGGAACTTTATAACTTCTAGCCAGCTCGTTAATTCTTTGATTATTATTACTGGTTGGGCGCATATTCTCAATTAAACCCATAATCTTTATGTTTTGCTCTTTTAGAATTGTCAAGGTTTTGAGCACAATATTTAACGATAATCGGGAAGGAATAGTAATTACTAAACAATTACCATTTTTTACATATTTGAGTATATCCAGAAAAGGATCACTCATTCCGGGAGGCATATCTATTATCAAACATTCAGTGTCATCCCATCTGGTTACCGCCATTAATTCCAAAAAAGCATCAGTATATTCTTTCCCTCTCATAGGTAAAGGCTGATCCTGAGTATAGTAAGCTACCGTCATAAACTTGACTCCTTTAATTTCTTCTGGTAAGATCCCCTTCTCTTCTTCAGGGAATTGATTTTTTGCCTCCAGAAGTAGATGATCCGAAGCCCCCCAGAAATCCAGATCCAGTAAACCAGTCTTAAACTTCTTTGCTATTACTAAACTCAAAGCAGTAGAAATGATAGACTTTCCAACTCCTCCTTTTCCGCTTATTACTGGAATAACATATTTAAAGGCAGCAAATTTTTCTTTCACCATTATTGTTCTGGGATCAATCATCATAACCTCAATCCTCTCCACTGATCTCTTTAATATATATACCTCTACCTCTTACCACTTCAAAATCGGGGCTACCACATTTGGGACATCTTATAAAAGAATGAACTACTTCCGGAACAAAATGAATAGATTCTTGAATAGAATAATCGTTTAAATCAACCTCGCGAAGCTCCCAAATATTCTGACAATTTCTACATTGAAAGGAAGCATGCTCCTTGATAAAAATAAAATTGGCGTTCTCTGCCATAGTACCTTTTTTTAAGTTATCTAAACCGAATTTTACTATTTCCTCTTCAATTCCTTGTAGCTCTCCTAAGACAACCTTTACTTCAGTTAATCTCTTTAAATCTCTCTTTTGAGCTTCCTCTACTGAAGATTTTAACACCGCCTCGGCTAAAGACCACTCATGCATTTTTCAACCTCCCACTTCACCATATTGAAAAAAATTTTTAAAAGTAAATAACCCTATTTTTTTGTTTTTTTATTTTAACACATTAAAAATCCGATTGCATTGTTTTACTAAGAAATATATCTTGATCATTTTATTTTAGAATTAACTTTAAATAACAATTAATTCTACTTTTACTTAAAAAATGTTACCTCTCTAATAAAGCATTGTTTAATTTATCTCTTCTAATTAAATAAATTTTGTTTGGTTTATCTCTTTAGTAATAGATTATTCCTTTTTTTCTAAGGGGCAATAAAAACCTTTACCTGCCCGAATAGGAATATAACACTTATTACAGGAAATACAGCTAGATCTGCGCCTATCTCCTGATACCCAGCGTTTGATTAAATCTGGCTCCCTGATTAAAGGACGAGATAAAGAGATATAATCAGCCGTACCTTCTTTAATTAATTTATTGGCAGCTTCATAAGAGCGAATCCCACCTACCAGGATCAAGGGAATACTTATTCTTTGTTTATATAACCTGGCAGCATCTTGATAATAAATTTCTTCCTTCTTCCCACCATCTTTACTAATCCTGGAAGAAGAATATTGGCCAATTGAAGTCCCTCCACTGAGCTCTACTGCATCCAATCCGGTTTTTTCTAACCACTCTACAGCCTGAACCATTTCTTCTGTTGTAAATCCACCATCTATAAAATCATCCGAATTAATCTTTATGATTACCGTAAACTGTCTTCCTAATTCAGCCCTTATTGCCTGAATGATCTCCAAAACTATTCTAGTTCTATTTTCTAAACTACCACCATAATGATCCACCCTTCTATTAAAAAAAGGAGAAAGAAAATGACTTAATAAAAATCCATGAGCAGCATGAATTTGTACTCCATCAAATCCTGCCTTCTTGGCCCTTATTGCAGCATCTTTAAAATCCCCAATAACTTCGGTAATCTCCTGTAAAGTCATTTCTCGACAATGGTAGTTTTGAAAATGAAATTCGGAAGGCCCAATAGAATTACTATTCATTCCCCGTCCACCAGCATGGTTAATCTGCATAATCACTTTACTTCCCTGTTGATGAATTCTTTCTACCATCTCTTGGTAGCTTTCTACCAGCCTATGAGCATAAATTCCTAATTGTCCAGAACTTGCCTGACCTTGAGGATTAATATAGGCATGACTGGTGATAATTAGCCCTACCTGGTTTTGAGCTAATTCTTCCATTATGGCGGTTATTTTATTATTGCAAAAACCATCAGGATTAGCTAATCCTTCCCAGGTTGCACTCCGTACAAATCTATTTTTTAATTCCATTTAGTTAATTCTGGCCTTTTCCAATAACTCCTTCATTTATCTCTGCTCCATTTCTGTACAAAATAAATACTAAACTTAAAAATATATTACCAAGAATATCTTTAACTTTATCCCTTTATTTATTCCTTTAATTGGTCCTTTAGTTAACTATTTTTCAATAGTTAAATTATTAATTTTATTATATCTCCTCCAGTAATAACGGTAAAACCAATTTGATTTTTCAGATTTGAGCTTCTCCAATTGTTTTCCCCATTGCCTGACCATTCCTCTGGCTATACCAAAATACTCATTAATTAAAACTTGGTCTATATTTATTTTTTTATCTTCTAAATCAACTATCATCTTTTCCTCAAAGGCTTTAAGAGAAGGTTGTATTTGTAAAAAAGCCTGGGAGAAATTTTTCAAAGCATGGCGATGATATTTTTCGCATTCCCACCAGTAAGATTTTTCACTATAATCTTCTTTACCTTCTTGATAACCTTCAGGAACTTCAGTATCTGCCAAAAATATAGGGAAATAGGGAGAAAGACAAGGGTTAGAGGCTCCAGTAGTATAGTAAAAATTACCGCCTTTACCAACTCTAGCTACTAGAGAACATACTGTCTGTGTCCTATTTATTAGAGGATCCCGAGCATGTAAATATAGGGTAGCTTTAGCTTGCTCTGGAGTCCATTGTTTATTCTGATAGTGGTTTCTATGATCCCTTAGAATTCCCATAAAATCTTTAACCCTAAATTTTCTATTTCTTGCCTGCAGCAATTCCCGAGACCTCTTTTCCCTTTCTATGCCTTTGGCAGCCCTGGTCATAAATCTATCTGAATAACATTGTTTAAAATTAAAATCTTTTCCTTTTTTAACATAACCTTTTTCTATAGCATTGCGAATTAGTCCTTCTGCACACTCATCATAATCCTCCTCTAGCGAAATTAGGTTAGATATGCTCCAGACCTCTTTTATCTTCTTCCAGATCCACCATCTCTTTACTGTCTCTAAGACATATGCTTCTTTACCATCAGCAATAATAAAACTATTCATATAATTTAATTTATAACGATAACCTCCATTGCCACCTTGCCCATACTCTTCTAATAGCTTAATGATAATCTCTAAAGCTTCGCGAGCAGATCGACTTCGTTCAAGCCCTAATCTAACCAGATCCATACCCGTCAAACCTATTTTAGCTGGCTTTTCTCTGGTGAAAATAGCCTCATTCCCTATTACTACTCCATATTCATTAGTACCCATTTCTGCTCCAAACATCCAGAAGGGCTGGCAGAGTAAGACTCGAGCAGTCTCCTTAACCTGAGGAATAGTAATATAAGTACAGCTAACTTTTGCTCCATCCTCATATTTTTTTGCGGGAATAATTTTAATATTTTGTACTTCATCAGGTTCTCGATCGCTATTTCCCCCAAAAAGGGTAGACCCCCTTCTGTTACATCACCCAAAACTATAATGGTATCACACATAATTTTTTCTCCTCATTACCTCCTACTTTTTAGTACAAGATAATATCGTAATTTAAATAAAACAAAACGAGTTGAAAACTCTTTACTTCCAGAAAGGGATAAACATCGGAACTTTTTCTTGATATTTTTTGTACTCTTTACCAAATTTATTGAGCAGTAATTTCTCTTCGTAACGAGCAACAAAATAATAAAAAAAACAGATCACTATCCAGATTAGAAAGGCTAAAACAGAACAACTTAAAATAACAAAGCTTAAAAATAAAAGCATCGAACCAAGATACATAGGATGCCTTACTTTACTAAAAATACCATTGGTTACTATTCCAGTTTCCTTTTTTGGGGGTTTAAAAATAGTTTGATGAGAGATGAAGATACAATAACCACCACTTAGCAAGAAGAATAAAAATAAAGGTATAGTTATTACCCCAGAGACACTACCTATAATCTTATTGGAGAATTTTAGAAAAATAGATCCAGCATAAGAATGGAAACAAAAATAAGAAAAAGAATTACTTGCCCTAGATCAGTAAAAGGGTGCTCCCCGGCAAGACGATGAGGTCGAGAGGAGAAAGTTGGCTTCATTTTTAAATCTCCTTCTAAAATCCTGATTATGCTTCTAATTTTACCATTTAATTCACCCAATTTCCATCACACAAGGGGACGGTTCTCTGTGCGATCCCCTTTGGGTAAAAAGTTCAAAAAACACAGAGAACCGTCCCCTTGTGTTTTTATTTTAAGTAATACTTGATATGCCATAAAGCATGAAAGATTCCAATAAATCCCATTACTATAGAAAACTCCACATGCCAGTAAAGGAAATTAAAATTGATAGCCCGAAACCAGGCAAAATCCCGAATGAATACCAAAATAAATCCGGTACCAGCTGAGCCAATAAAACTGATTAATAATAAGCGATTCCAAAATTTCTTTTCTTTTGCTGATTTAATTTTTAATTTAGCAGAAATCCATTTACCAAAAAGATAAGCCAGTAAAGTTATAAGGGCAATTTCAATAAAATTATAATCAGTAATTATTTTATTTTTAACTGAATTATCCTGAACTTCATTGGAAATAACCGGACTAATATCAGTTTGATTATTAATATCGCTTTCATCCCCCTTAATGACTATTTCTTCTTCTAATCGAGTACTCTGTTTTTTTAATTCTTCGGCTACTCTCTTAACAATGGAGGGTGTAAAACGCATTTCATTCCTCAAATCATCTATAGTATTTTCAATAGTATAATCTTGAGTCAAAAGAAGACCCTTTTTAAGTTTGCTTAGCAATTCCTCAGCCTCAATTTCCCATAATTGGGCAACCTCCTGGATAGTCATATTTTTTAGTTTACTACCAGAAATTTCTACACTATATTCTTCCTCTGAAATGCTGGAAGTAGAGCTAATATCAAGTTTAGTACTCTGTTCTACTTTCCCTTTATCTAAAACATCTTCTGTTATTTGTGGTTCAGGTTGAGATAGATCACATATTCCATCATTATTAGTATCAATATATCTACCGCATTCTCCTGGATAAGGATCATCTTCTAAACCGAAAGGACAGCTACCCCAAATTTGGGCTTGAGCTGAAATAGGAAGGTTAAAAAAACCAAAACCAAGTAAAGCCAAAAACAAAAAAAACATTACTCTTTGAATTTGATATTTATCTTTCATTTATATTTTTACTCCTATAGCAATATAATTTAAAACCACCTGCAGTCTTTCTATCATTTATTTATACGTTTTAATTATAAATTTTCTTTCAAAATGATCGGAAATTATATAACAAATAGTAAAAAGTAGAGCATAATTTTCAAGTTTTTAAATTCTCAAATGAGATTATCGAAGAATAGAATAATTAATTCTTTAGAAAGGAAAGGATGATAAGAATTAAACTGCAGAGAAGAAGAAAGCCAAAGATGATTACCATAATATATTCGCTGCTTTGGGCATAATACCCCGAGCTCGCTAATAAAGTATAGATTAACATTCCCTGAGAAATAAAAAAATAACTTATCTCCCCATTTAGTATTTTTCCACAGGCCGTAACCCCCTATGATTAAAGTAATCCCGGTAGTAATTTCTGCAATTATATGCATTATTATTCTCCTGGGTTCGCTGGCAATTTCTGGAATAGAAAAGCTAAAATAGAGCATCAACCAGATTCCTATAATGGAAATACCAACCAAAATAGAATAAAGGGCGGTAATCTTTTTAAACTTCATTAAATTTGTCTCTTTCTTTATTTTTATTAAGATTAATTTTCTTGCTTATCACTATTAATATTTACTAAATTTTTCTCTTCTTTTAATTTCTTATTATCACCTTTGCCCCAAGAAGAAAAGAGTACTACTGCAAATAAAAGAGCAACCAGAATATTTAAGGCAGCAGCCCAGGAAGGATGAGCTAAATAAAGAGGAATTATGGGATTAAAAAACATAGCAATGGCAATAAAAATGTATCTTTGCCATTCAATTTTCTTTTCAAAAGCCTTAAAGGTTAGAAAAATTGAAGAAGCGAAAGTTACCCATCTTAAAAAAGTATTATAACCAGTAGATTTTTCTCCAATAGCACCAAATAATAAAACAAAAATACTAAAAATAATAAAATACTTTATATATTTGCTTTTTTCTCTAGACAAGCATAATCTCCTTTAATCTCATAAAATAAAATTATCTAAAAAACAATCTTTTTTATTTTAACACAATAACCAAGATCTGTATATAAAATATTCAACACCAATACCTGCCCAATATTTATAGTATGGTTAATAGTAAAAGTTTTAATTATCAGTCTCCTTTTCATCATCTCTGCTGATAGCAAAGGATGATCCTTCTTATATTCTCCAGATTAGTAATAATGGCCAGAATTACTAAAACCAAAAAAATTTGATTAAACAAGGCAGCAATGAAAATAAGGAAGATTCGTACATCTCTTCCCAGACGAAAATATCTCTTTCTTGAACCTACTAATAACTTTCTCTTCATCAATCTATCGTATTTATCAGCAGTATAACTATTCATATAGGTACCGATCAGGGCTAAAAAACCGACCCATAGATAGTAGGGTTTCCAGCTTAAATCTAAAATATGATAGGTTAACCCGAAAAGAAGAGCGGCATCGGCATATCTATCCAAAACCGCATCAAACCATCCTCCGAATGCGGACTCCTGAAGGGTTAACCGCGCTATCTCTCCATCACATCCATCCACAATAGATGAAATCTGAGCCAGAATACCACCAATAACCAAATTTAAATATCCACTCCAAAAAAAGAATAAACTTCCCAGCAAAGAAAGAATAAAAGAAAAGACAGAAACCTGGTTTGGAGTAACCTTCTTTCTAACCAGCCATCTGGTTAATAGTAAAGAGATGGGCCGATTTAAGTAATAAGCTACAGGTCCATCCGAAATTTTTTTTATATTTTGGCATAAATAATTCTCAGCCTTTTTTAAAGCTAATTCATTATCTATATCTATCCAGCAAGCATTTTCAATATTAACTGCTTTTACTTTGCCTTTCTGAGCCAGAATTTTTAATCCTCCCGAAAGTGTGGTATCCCCATTAGAAATACTTTCTTCCAATGATTCAAAAATAAGCGGAGAACAAAGGAATATCCCGGTATCAAAGGCATTATATTCTTTAATTTCCTTGCCAATATTGATAACCTTTTCTTTATCATCTACCATTACCCTGGTAACATCATCAAGGTCTACCATTGCATTATTATTTATCTTATAATCTACCGCTAAAAATACCTGATTTGAATCCCGTTCAGACTGCAATAATATCTCCAAAATATTTTTATCAAAGATATGGTCACTCATTAGCAGTAAAAAATCTTCTGAAGATAAATATTTTTTGGCTTTCAAAACTGAAACACCATTCTCTTTTCCTTTTTCCCTATTAATAAGATGAGTAATACTCAGGGTTTTATCTTGACTGAAAGAATCAAGGTATGTTCTAATCTGTTTACCTTCCGAATTGGTTACTACATAAAAATCATTTATACCCAATTTATGAACCGTTAAAATTATCCGAGCAATAAGGGGTTTTCCCATTAATTTTATTAAAGGTTTTGGACAACCAACGCTGGCTAATCTTTCCCCTTTCCCAGCAGCAATGATTAAGCACTTCATCTTACCCCACCTCATTTCTTTCCCAAAATATCCCAGAAGTCCTCTTAGTATAGTCCCGCAGCAAAGATTTGCTTTAAATTAATTCTTCGTTTAATCTTTTTTGACGTATACTTGCTCATTACCCTTTCTTAACCTACAGCGTAAGCCTATCTTGGGAATCCCCTTTGTCCCTTTCTCAGTAACGGCGAAAGAGGCAATATAATTTGCAAAACGAGTTGCGGCTGTGCAATTCTTAGTCTCAAAATATTTTATAGTAAAGGCAGCCGCGAATACATCACCTGCCCCCGTGGGATCTTTTTCCTCGACCGGAACTGCAGGAAAATAATATTCTTTATTCTTAAAGAATAAAATAGCTCCATTTTTGCCACAGGTAAGGATAACTATCTTTACCACAGATCGATAATAATCTACCACTTCGGGAAAGAGTTTGATATCTTCTTCACTGAAAATAATAATATCTATCCTGGAAAGTAAGTCTTTTGAGGGCATCCACTTTTGGGCAAATACCCTTCCATCTTCTTTCCAGTTTCTCATTAAACCTTGGGGAGTAAGGCAAACCAAGCTATTAGGAAATTGATAAAATATTTCTTCTCCTACCTCTTTTACTACCGGACAGAGGTGCACTATAGGAGCATCTTTCCAGGAGGATGGTATTTGCTGTACTGTAATTGGATCTGCTACCTGTTTGATTATTTGACTCCTCTCCCCCTTTTTATAAATATTGCAAAAAGTAGTTGTATAGTAAGATTTAGAATTGGAGATATGTATTCCCGCTAAAATTCCATTACTGGAAAAATCTGAACCAAAGCTGGTAATTATACCTACAGAATAACCAAGGTGATAACCGGTAAGAGCAGAATAAACTACTGATCCTCCAATCATTTGCCCTTCTGAGTAAAGATCATTAGTTACATGACCGATCACCAAATATTCTGGTTTGAACATTTTTTGCTCCTCCTTTTCAAATAAATTAACAAATTACCAATTCTGTTAATAAAATTTCTCCTCAGTGAATTTTACTTTGAAAAGAAATTATTTAATCACTACTCGATTAAGAAAATATCTATTACTTAATGACTAAATAAAAAAAATGGTTAATTAGTAAGTCTTTTACTAAAAAGATTATTAGATAGATAATAGCAGAAATAATAAAAATATAATTTTACTAATTATATTAGGCTTTATATATTGTGCTTTACTTTCTAATTTTTTTATACCATATCTTCACCTTTTAAGTCAACCTAGGATAACCTGGTGAAACCTGGAGAAAGTAGAAACAGAGGAGACAGTTCTCAGCTTTAATTAAGAACCGTCTCCGGTTTGGAGATAAATCATCCAATACAGGTGCCGTTAACTGTATTATTTGTTTCATTGGATTCAATAATCTCATCCCCGCTATCGACCGTAATAACAAAATCACAATCTGGATTGAAACAACCCATAGGGATGGCAAAAGAAACTGATTGTGTATTCCCCATAGGAATGGGACCGATCGAAGTAGAGAATTCCTGGACTCCACTACTCAGATAGAATTGCACTTTTACTTGACAAACAGGAGCATCACCTTCACCTTGATTTTTTACGTAAACAATTAAATTATTCGCATCATCAACATTACAATAACCAGCCATTCCCGGGGGATTGGCCGGCACCAGGTCAGGTAAAAAGGTGGTTGGGACACAACCCACCAAGTTCATTACCATCAAGACTAAAGTAATTAAAAACAACAGGAACATTTTACTTTTCATTTTAATACACCTCCTTAGTTAGTTTATTTTGCAAAACCATAATTTAGTGGTGGTTAATAAATAGAGCTATAGAAAGATTAAAGCGGACAGGATAATTAGAGGTTTTCTGATTGTAAATAAATTGTAAATTGAGGAAGTTATCCTATTGTATCAATAGGCTGCATTAATAATTAATATATGAATAGATTAATAGAAAAATTTATATCGCACGAGGGGACGGTTCTCTGTGTTTTTTATTTTTTAGGAAAATATAAAATCATCTCTTTTTTAATTCTCTTGCACCCAATTTAAAAACTTTGTCGTATATTTTAATGTTTTGGTTGGGCAGATATCTACACAATGACCACAACCCACACATCGTAAATTTATCACTGTCTTTCCATTTTGTGCCCTACTCTTTATATCAATTGACCTAGGACAAGCAATATTACAGCGATTACATTTGATACATTCTGATTGATTAGTAATAATTCTTTGTCCGCTAAATTTAGACAATAGGGACAAGACAGTACCCAACGGACAATAATAACAATAACCTCTACCTATAAAAGCTACCCAGAAAAACATCATCATAAGCAATTCTGTACTTAAATATTTATAATTTTCTATTTGACTGATTAAGTGAAAATTCCCCAAAACTGGTACCCTGGATAAAAAAAGAATCCACTAAAAGGTAAAAATTAGCGCTAGCGAAAAAACCAGGGTAATGCGCTAAAAATTTTCAGCATATTTTTCGTCATTTTTCTTTTTTTACCAAATAAAGGAAAGATTGGCTCAAATACCTCGAAAGCAAATCCGTTAAATAAGCAGAGGGTTGAACATTGCCATTGCCTACCAAACAACAAGGTGCCTACCAAAATAATCATACTGATAAATCCATAAAATATTTAAGCAGCTGAAATACCTGCTGTTCCCCAGAAGGGATATCGGCTCAGGTAGAAAGTAGAATGCGGATACAAAAGCTGTAAAGGTGTGGTGGTCCAGGGAAGGGGCATGGCAAAAAAGTATATTTCCTGATTATGTAGTAAAATGGGGGGCAATAATATGCACCATTAATGCCGCTACTATAAAACCGATCAAATTTCTTTTTCTCATCTCTGAACGCTGAGAAGTTCCAATGATCCGCAAGGTTAGAAAACTTCCTATAACCATAAATAGGGTTTTAATCCAATTCTCATAAAAATGCCAGAGCCAGTTGATAAAGAATCCCACAGAAGGAGGGCTTTACTAACATAACCATAATTTAAACCAGCAAGAATAAGGGCTAAAAGAATATACCATCTAAGCATTATTTTTAAAATTTTTAGCTCTTTTGTCGGCTTTTTAATCTCCATTAATCTCACTTTTTCCCATTATCCATTATCAAAATTAAGACTCAGTTTCAAATTTGATATTTATATCTACTTAAAAAAAATCACCTTTCTTTTATATCTTTTTTCCAATAAATTTTGATTTTACTTTTTTATGAGAAGAATGCTTATATACATTTTTCTATGTATAAGATGGGTTAATTTACTGATGCAAAACACTGATAAGATACGGTACCTTATTTCTCAAACTTGAAGATTTATGCCCTATTACTGTTCGAAAAAGGGCAGGCAGTTATACAAGTAGAGCAATCACTATTATTTTCTACCCAAAAATCAAAACACTTTTCAGGACTTACGTAATATTTCTTTACTCCTGAATTATTAGAGATACTTTCCCCATTAAATACCGGATATGACTCAAAGGAGATGGCTTTATTTTCGCAAGCTTCAGCGCATTTAAAACAATTTTGACAAATAGAACTGATTTTAGCAATAAAAGCAACATCTGGTTCATCTACGACCAAAGGTAAATCTGTAAAAATTTTACCTATTCTAACTCTGGAACCATATTGAGGAGTTATTAACAAACCATTTCTTCCTAAGGCACCTAATCCAGCATCAATAGCCAGAGGAATGCTGAGTGCAGTATCATTACCACATTGCAAGGCTTGATAACCTAAATTTCTAATCAACTCTCCTAAACAAGCAAGAGAGAAAGCCACTTTTGAATAACCTAATCCATTTGCTGCTGATGCGATCAAAGTGGGTGTGGTAGATAAAGCCACTGCATCCATCTCTATAACCAGCACAATCACTCTATTTATTTCCTGGGGAATGTTTAGAGGCAAAGATTTCAAATGATAATTATCAATCTTCCTGGCCGAACTTTTATAGACCCAACGTTCATCGATCTGAGTTATACCCACCAGTGAAGCTCCGTAGAATTGAGCTGCTTTTTTTATTTTATTAGTAAATTCCTCAATATCCTTAATTTTATATTTTATTTCCCGTAATTTATACCCATACCAATCTTCAGCAAAAGAGATATCTCCTTCCCAGGAAAAGGCAAAAGGAAAACGATTGTATATCGTCCAGGAAGCCTTACTAAAAGCATAATCAAAATGGGAATAACCCTCTTTTTCCAATCGTATATTTTTTAACATACCTTCCGCAAAATCATTTCGATAACTTTTTAACCGCTTATCCCAGAGATAACGAAAAAGCATATTGTTTATTTGATCAAACCGACCATAAATATTCTCCTTTATTTCATATAATTGCTTCTTCATAAACATATCATCCTTATATATAAATAAAATAATGCCTGTAAGAACTGTTTCTATTAAATTGATTAAAAGAAATTATTTAAATAATCAATAAGCTTAAGAAAAAGATCTCGCACAGAGAACCGTCCCCGTGTTTGTTTAATTGGTTAGTAATGAAGCATTAATCAGCAAGCTAGAAATATTCAATATTTTCTTTATTACAGGCTCATAAACATCCATTACCGCATTAGTAACCAAATTTTTATCCTCATCACTTAAACCTATATTACTTTGTAAAGTATCTATATCTAAAAGAGGAGAGGCTCCTATCTCCGCTAAGGCAGCATTAATTTCTTCTTGACTCATTCCGGCAAAATAGGTATCTAGATAACTATGATGAGAATTTCTCCATGATTTAATATTAGATAATTCATCTGCCAATATTATAGCTAAAGGATAATCTTCAACCACGGAATAGAATGAATGACAGGATTGAGCACTCGTTTTCAAAAACGGAGTTACTCCGTAATCAACATAGTCGATGATATGGTCATTTTTGTTCTCACTATCAGGATAATTTCCAACAGTCAAAGTTTGGATATTATTTAAATAATTTGTACATGACCATAAATCATTATTTTCCACACTACTGATTAAAAGGTCTACTTTTTCCTTAATTTTTTTCAATAGCTCTAAAGACTGAAGAAAGTTCACATTATTATTACCAATATTTTTTAAAAGATCTATTTTGTATACTTCTCCAGTAGAAATTTGAATTACTTCATCCAACTTAGAAGCCCATTCAGCTGCCTTATATAAAGTATCAAGTACCTCAACTATCTCGTTAGTAATGGTAGCAAAAGTTTTACCGGTTATGGTAGCTAAAATTTTTACCATTTTATCTTTGACATATTTCTCCACCGGTGTTTTGATATACCAGTCTAATTCTTCATCAGGGACACTTCCGAAAATTTTTAAAGAATCAGCTCCATATTTTAATATAGGCATAGATTCATTAGTAATATCTACCCTAAGATTGATAAGGAAATTTTTAAGTACTTCTCCTCGTAAAAAGATTTCAGTAGAACCTTTCAAGGGGTAAAGCAAGGTAATTTTTCGGGCTTTATTTTTATGATCTTTCCAGTTATCAGGAAAAACCCAGTTATAAAGTTCTTCTTTAACCGTATCTCCTTCTTTGATTTTTATCAAAAAGCGAGTTGGTTTAGTAATATTTTCCGTACTATAGGCCAAACCCTGAGGATTTTCGGTAGATGATTGGTTACCCACAAAAATCTGGTTAATGGTTCCATTATCAAGAAATTCTTGTCGATATACTTCCAGGTTGAATTTGTAATCTAAAACCTGGAAATAAAAGGTTTCAGCATTTTCCGGAAGAATAAAAATATGGTCACTAGCTTCTATCATACCCCAAGAATTTTCTCTCCACTTAAAGAGAATACTATAGGGGTGAACCGGATAAAATTCCCCTCAGGTTTGGTATTCCGGTGGTTCATCCATTGCCAACCATTGATTGGGAACAAATAACCATTCCTTATTATTGGAGGTATTTTTTACTTTTACTGCTTCTACATACCAACCTGGTTTATTATAACTATTATTATGTCTTAAGGTCATAAATTCAACTTCATCTAAATTATATCCTTGATTACTAAAAGAATCAGTTTGCCCTCTTTCAAAAGGACCATAAGGGTCACGAGCATTATAGGGATTCATTTCTCCACTACCATATCTGCCATTATCTTTTTTTGGTCCAAACAAAGCAAGATAGACAAAACTATCTGTCCCTGCATCTTGAACATCTCCGGTAGTTATTTCAATTAGGTAATTAACTAACTGCTCATCAGGTACGATTAATGCTGCCGGGATACCAATATTAATCTTTCTTTTGCCCTGATAAGATAGTGTATTACCAACCACAATAGAAATACTCTTACTGGCAGTAAAACCCTGCTCATCTGTTACGGTAAGAGTAACTTTGTATTTATCTCCCATTGCGTATTTATGCGATACTTGTGGAGAAGTGGAAGTATAAGTCTTTCCATCTCCAAAATCCCATTGATAGCAAATGATATACCCTCCTTCTGGATCATAGGATGCTGAACCGTCTAACCAAACAATATTTTCCCAGAATTGTTCTTCCCTATTAAGTAAGTGAATTATTGCTATTGGAGGTTGATCCCCAGGGTTACGTTGACCACGTAATTCTCTTTCTACCCACCCTCCGTCGCGTGTTCCAAAACTTATAGCTTCTATAGTGATAGTTATTTCCTCAGTAGTTAGATTAATCTCTTCAATGATTAGATCTGGGGTAAGAACATCTACTTGAGTTGAACGATTACCCAATTCTGGAGCCAGACCAAGATTGGGGTAACGTCCAAATCCAATGTTACCAACTTCTCCTCCGGGACCTAGTCTTACCACGAGTAATTCGGGATGTATGGTCATTGCTTCTTTTACTATCTGCCTCCAGGGTTCTGGATGTGAGAAAGAAGAGGTCCCACCGACCAGTACAGCACCACCATCACCAGTAAGGGCAATACTATGACCGAGTTCATCAGAATACTCTGTCATCATTTGACTCTGTTTCTTGCGCCCCAATAAACGAACCCAGGCCACTGATCCGTCCACACCCAGACGAGCAGCATAGGCTGCCTGGTTGAAATTTCCTTCATCCTGTCCCCATAGACTTGTATCTCCAGTAATAAAGAGTTCTCCCCCAAGTACCTGTAAATCATGGATGGAAGATCCCAGACCATAACCCGTATTCTCGGTAAGAGCTGAAGCCCACACTAGATTCAGGTTAGTAGGATCTGAGGTCAGACAAGCTATAAGAGAAAATTGAGAGAAAGCACTGGTATAACTACTTTTAACCCCTAAACTGCCACCAAAGAAGAGATGTCCTTGTTGATCAGTCGCTAAAACACCATACTGCAGGTATCTAACCTGTCCGTGATTGTTATGAATTTTTGCACCCTTTTTAGTACCTAGCTTCCAGGTACCTAATAGATTCCCATCTTCAGATAGACAGATGAGAAAACCTCCCTCAGCACCAATCCACAGATAATTATTTCCATCTTCATTCATAGTATAAACCACCTCTGGCCGGGGATATGGTGTTTGTATTTTTGATATCAGACCGTTAATCTCCTTGGCCCAGAGTATGATCGGATCTTCTTCCGAGGGAAAAGTCAGACGAAATATCTTGATACCTGAAGATGAAGGCTCTCCCATAGAAGAAGAAGCACCTATCCCTACCAGCACCAGTCCTCCATCGGGAAGGGTAAGGAGGTCGGTCAGGTAAGTTATCTCAGGAAAAAGATAGCTATGCAGGACCATCCCTTCTGTATTTAGTAGAAGAAGATTATTAGCAAAGGTAAGGGCAAAAGCGACATTATCTTCATTAGAATAAGGCAGTAGCTGCGCCCATGCTCCAAAACCAAATGGTGAATAAGATGGTTTCAAAGAATTTGGAGGTTCGATAAGAAAATATTCACGCGACCATACTATTGATCCATTACTAGTTAAGCACCCCACAGCTGTGCGAGCTGGTAGTAATTCTGGAGAACCAGGATCTCCCACATAAGCCGCTACCATAATGTTACCCTGGGGGGAAACAACCACATCTGTTCCTACCAGATATCCAGTAGGATCGATAGGGATTCCTTCCGGATAAGTCGTTAATGGCTGCCTTCCGGTTGTGTAAACGCGCATCCAGGATGAAGCATTGTCATTACCTTCAACCCACACTGTATTTAAACAGAATAAACCAAATAATAAAAAAATAATTACTCTCTTTTTCATTCCTCTACCTCCTTTTTGCACAAGGGGACGGTTCTCTGTGCGAAGTATTAAAGGTCAAGTGAAAGGTGTCAGGTGTTAGGCCTTCCTGATTTGATATAAAGTCAATCCGGTTAATCTAGCTATCTGCCTTAAAGAACAGCCCTTTATTTCTTTTAGATATTTTAATACTTTTCTTTGTGTATCAGGTTTAATATTAGCTAAAGTGGTTATTTCCAGATTATACCTTTTTAAAATCAATTGACTCACTATCTTATCAGATAAAGTTTCTCTTCCATTGGTAATATCCAAGCATTTATCCTCATTAGCCTGATTATGGAAATTAATAAATCCCTGGATAGCTCTATCCTGGTCTTGATGAAATATCTTTAAGGGAAAGGTAGTATTAATTAGAGTTCCTTTTTCTAGATACCCTAAATAACTGCTCCAGGGGTAAGAATCTATATTCTCAGTTATTCCTGCCTTCTTAGGATTTTGATGGATATAACGCAAAACAGTAAGAAAGTAAGCCTCATCTTCTACTGGTTCACTTTTATAGCGATCCTGAAAGAGATGTCCTTTTCTGTTATATTGCCAGTTATAATAATTAACATAACTAGTACCTATCTTTTTCATAATGGTGGCAAGTGGTTCTGGCCCTTCTTTTAACAAGAGATGAACATGATTACTCATTAAACAATAGGCATAGACTTCGCAGGCACTTTTTCTACAGCATCTGGAGAGAATATGGAGAAATTTTCTATAATCATTATCAGAAGAGAAGATATTCTGTTGGTTGATCCCTCTAATTATAATATGGTAAATTCCAGTACAGCTTATAATTCGCGCTGCTCTGGGCATAAAGGATTCCTCTTAAAATGTGATAATTTGTTGAACTATTCTATAATATCTAGCAAAAATTGTCAACCAACCAGAGAACCGGTTATTTAAGAATTAAAAGTGAACTCTTTTTTTACAATTTAAAGTTTAAAAGTGAACTCTTAAAAACAATCCAAAACTATAATAATATAGGATTAAAAAAGTGAGGTCCTATATTATGAAACAACTGCACAAAAAGTTCACCGAT
>DJVR01000022.1 GCA_002441285.1 Candidatus Atribacteria bacterium UBA6251
TTTAAGAATATCGAAATTGCTGGGCAATTACGATATTCAGGGGATACTTCCCCTAAAATCACTAAATCAATTTTATTCAGATGCTTTTCTTGGTACAGGATCATAACCACCTGTATTATATGGATGACAACGCAATATTCTCTTGATAGCAAGAAAACTCCCCTGCCAACAACCATATTGTTTAATAGCTTGTATAGCGTAATCTGAACAAGTAGGATAAAACCTACAGGTTGCGGGTTTTAAAGGGGAAATATATTTTTGATAAAAACTTATTATCATAATTAAAACTTTTTTCATTATCTGCCTAAAGCATAGAAATTAAGAGAACTCTTCTGAACTTTTCCGGTTAGTAATAATTTAAGCAATTCATTTTCGATTTCTTTAAAAGAAGCCTCTCCTATTTCCTTTCTAGCTACAATAACAACATCAGACCCCTGAAGTAATTGGTTAATTTGTTTACGCCAAATTTCTCTTAATCTTCGTTTAATTTTATTCCGCTTGACTGCATTACCAATACTCTTTTTAACAATAATACCAAGTCTATTATTTGGTTTTTCCCCAGAAAATATAAAAACTATAGTATATTTACCTGATTTTTTAATTCCCCTGGTAAAAACTTGTTTAAACTCATTATTTTTTTTTAACTTCTGATTAGTCAAATTAATTTTCTAACCGGAAACGGTTAATCTCTTCCTTCCTTTTTGTCTTCTCCTTTTTAAAATGAGTCTCCCACTTTTAGTGCTCATACGGCTACGAAACCCATGCACTTTTAATTTTTTACGATTATTTGGCTGATAAGTACGCTTCATGTATGCTTATTCTCCTTTGCCCAAATTAGATAGAAATTTATAAACAATTGCGATTTTAAATTATAACTATAATATTACTAATATGTCAAATAATGTAATAGTCTAACTTATTTTTACTGCTATGGCAAGTAACATTTGTTGATAAATCATATAAATCAGTTAAGAAAAAATAGTAATTTCGACCTCTTGAAAAATTGAGTGTATTGGCTTATTATAGAATAAAATTTTAACTATTTTTTTTCTTAGATTAAATAAAATTTATTATAAAAATACTAAAGACTGAATATGCAAGAGAATAATAAATTTTATTGAAACATATTTTCTCTAAAGGGTTTCAGGGGATACCTCATGATGACAAAATTGTATATCGTATTACGTTTAACGTATATCGTTTAAATAAAGTCGCTAACCTGAAGTTATTTCAGGGGTTGTTAAGGGTAAGAATCTCTCTTAAATATCTTGTTGGCACAACAAGATAACATTCTTGGAAAAGTATTTTTCTTTATTTCTTAATTAGAATTTACTATATACTCAATACTGTATACTCGATACTAATAATAGAGGGGTTTCAGGGGATACCTCCCCTGATAATCATATCATGTTAGATATTTATTTTTACCAATTTCTATTTATTCTCTTTTTTCCACAAGTGTTAATAAGCTGTGAATTAAATGAAAACCCTTTATTGTAATTCAATATTTTAAATTTACTATTTTTGAATTAGATGAATATTGTTTCAAAAACATATTTAATCTTGGCCAAATAAGATATATACTGTTTCCCACAAGTAATTGTTAATAATGTTAATATCTTTATCTTATAGTATCGGAATTTCAATAATTTCGATACTATAAAAAATCTTTTTTAAATTAAGGAATAATATGTTCTAAATTAGATTTTAAGAAAGAGTATATAATTCCCATAATTTTTATACCTTAAGTAAAAAGAGGATTTATTATAAAAAACATTAAAGACAAGAAAGGCAAGATAGGCAAGGGATTAATAAATATTGAGCGTGAGGTTAATTCAAGGGTTGTCAAGGGGAAGTATTTCCCTTGAATATCTTGTAAGGAAAATTATGAGTTATTATCAACTTAACAAAGAATGGGAAAATGTTCTTAAAATTATTCAAGAGAAACTAAGCCCCCAGATGTATAATACCTGGTTTTCTCAAATTAAATATATTGATTTTAAAAACAATGAACTACTCTTGACAGTACCCAATGCCTTTTGTAAAAATTGGCTAGAAAAAAACTATTATCAGTTTATAAAGGATATTATTATTGAGCAGTTTGGCTTTGATGATGATGTTTTAATTAAACTCGAGATAGATACATCTCAAAATCCAACCCCATCTAAAGAAAAAAAAGAAAGGATAAATCAGGATATTCTGCAAAAAAGACACGACAGGACTTTTTTAAATTCCAAATATACCTTTTCTAATTTTGTGGTAGGAGATAGTAATCGTTTTGCTCATGCAGCCTGCCTTGCTGTAGCTCAATCTCCAGCAAAATCTTACAACCCTCTCTTTGTATATGGAGGAGTTGGTCTGGGCAAAACCCATTTGATGCATGGTATTGGAAATTATATTATCAACAAAAATTCTATTCACTCTACTAATATTGCCTATATCTCTTCTGAAAAATTTACCAATGAACTAATTAATGCCATTAAAGATGATACAACTGAAACTTTTCGGGAAAAATATCGTAATTTTGATATTTTATTAATAGATGATATCCAATTTTTAGCAGGCAAAGAAAGGACTCAGGAAGAATTTTTTCATACTTTTAATTCTCTCTATAATGCCAGCAAGCAGATTGTTATTACTTCTGATCGTCCTCCTAAGGAAATTACTAATTTAGAAAATCGTTTAATTTCCAGATTTGAATGGGGGCTTATCACTGATATTCAACCTCCTGATTTAGAGACTAGAATTGCCATCTTACAAAAAAAGGCAGAAAATTATCAATTGGAATTATCAGATGAAATCATTCACTACATTGCCAATAAAATACCTTCTAATATTCGCCAATTAGAAGG
>DJVR01000023.1 GCA_002441285.1 Candidatus Atribacteria bacterium UBA6251
TGTCCCATTAATAGGGAGCATTACATTATTATAAACTAATCAATATTAACTTACTACTTATTATATATCAATCATTAATAATTCTATCTGCATAATGCAAGAAACAAGTTTAGTTTTGTATTTTTCATTTTCGCTATATACTTTCACTATCCACTAACAACTATTTTACATCCTCTCTGGGGCAGAAATTCCTAAAATTTTCAGAGTGTTAGATAATACTAATCCTACACATTCGATTAATAGCAATCTAGCCTTAGTCAATTCTAAATCATCGGTAATTATTCGATATACAGTATAATATTTATGAAATAGAGAGGCTAAATCATAAAGATAATTAGTCAAGAGGTGGGGTTTCCAATTGATAGCTGCGCTTTTTATGGTTTCTTTTAATAAAGATAACTTTTTAATTAACTCAAATTCTTCTTCTTTATCTAATAAATTCAGGTTTACTTTTTCTAGGTCAGTAATTGGCAAATTAAGGGTCTTCGCATTCTTAATAATACTACAAATGCGGGCATAAGCATATTGAATATAATAAACGGGATTCTCCATAGATTGAGATTTTGCCACATTTAAGTCAAATTCGGTATGACTATCATAACTACGCATTAAAAAGAAATATCTAGCTACATCCTTCCCCACTTCTTGCACTAGATCATGAAGGGTAATAAATTCTCCTCCCCTGGTAGACATACCCACTTCTTTTCCATCCTTAATTAAGGTTACAAATTGTACGATTAACACTTCCAAAAAATCTTCTGGGTAACCCAAAGCCTGCATTGCCGCTTTCATTCTTTTTATATAACCATGGTGATCTGCCCCCCAGATATCGATAACCTGGTTGAACCCTCTTTGATATTTATTCTGGTGATAGATAATATCCGAAGCGAAATAAGTAGGCATACCATTTTCTCTTACTATTACCCGATCTTTTTCATCGCCAAACGCAGTAGTTTTCACCCATAAAGCACCGTCTTTTTGATAAAGAAAATCTCTCTCTTTTAGTAATTCTATCGCTTCCTGAAGTTTATTTTCTTGATAAAGGGACCTCTCGCTAAACCAGACATCAAACTCTACCCCAAATTCCTTTAAATCTTCCTCTATTCCTTTTAAAATCTTCTGTAAGGCAATCTCCTTAAAAAACTCACGCGTTTCTTCATCTTTTTTCCCTTGATATTTATCTTGATATTCACTGATAATTTCTTGGGCAATATCTTTAATATATTCACCTTTATAACCATCCTCCGGAAAGTTCCAAGATTCTCCTAATAACTGATTGTATCTTGCCTGAACCGATCCACCCAGAAGATCCATCTGCCTACCCTGGTCGTTAATGTAATATTCTTTTTCCACTTTATATCCAGCAATCTTTAAGATATTACTTAAGGCATCACCTACTGCAGCACATTTTCCATGCCCTACATGTAAAGGTCCAGTCGGATTAACGCTAACAAATTCTACCTGAATTCTTTTACCTTTTCCTATATTAAGTTTACCAAATTCCTCACCCTTTTTTAGTATTTCTCTCAAATTCTGATATAGCCAGTCTTCTTTCACCCATAAATTAATAAATCCTGGACTAACCAGATCCACCTTATTAATCATAGTATCTTCTATTTCTAGGTTATCTAGGATAATTTGAGCAATCTCCAGAGGATTCTTGCCTTTAAATTGACGGGATAATTGTAAGGCAATATTGGTAGACAAATCTCCATGCACTTTATTTTTCGGAGGAACAAGTAACAATTCAGGAATATCCTGTAGTGGTAATCTGCCTTCTCTTTTACTTTTTCGGATAGCTTCTAACAAAATTTCTTTTATTTCGGTAGTTAAATCTATGGACATCGTTTAATCCTCTTTTTTCCTTCACGTATATTTATTGGTATAAACTATTATTATTTTTATTATTAATTTGAACCAGGAATAAAAATTAAAAAATGGTACGCCCGAGAAGAGTCGAACTTCCAACCAAGGGCTTAGGAAGCCCCTGCTCTATCCATTGAGCTACGGGCGCACTACTAAATTTTTAATGATTATATTTTAATTTTAACTTAAAATTTCTATTATTAAAAATTTTATAAAATTAAATATAGAAGAGATTGGGCTTTGGTTATTAATAAAAACAGATTTTATGTTCTTTTTAAAGAAATAATTTACTCCTTGACTAATTAACTCTTTTCATCAGGTTAACTTTTAGTACTCTCCTCTTTTTTACTATAGAGGAAGCAAGATACTAAATGTCCCTTTTTTACCTCATAAAGCTTAGGTTCCTCTTTAGAACATATCGGCATTACCTGAGAACAGCGAGGATGAAATCTGCAACCCTCCGGAGGATTAGCTGGACTGGGTACATCTCCTGGTAAAATTATCCTTTTTTTCTGGTAATCTGGATTAGGAACAGGTACTGCTGAAACCAGAGCTTGAGCATAAGGATGGAGGGTATGATCAAAAAACTCTTTCTTCTCGGCAATCTCTACAATCTTCCCTAGATACATTACTATTACCCTATCACTAATATACTTAATTACACTAAGATCATGGGCTACAAAAAGATAGGTTAAATGAAATTCTTTCTGCAAATCTTTGAGTAAATTAATTATTTGTGAGCGAATCGAAACATCCAGGGCAGAAATTGGTTCATCACACATAATAATTTTAGGTTCTAAAGCCAGGGCTCGGGCTATTCCTATTCTCTGCCTCTGTCCACCACTAAACTCGTGGGGGAACCTATCCATATATTTTGCCGGAATACCTACTCTTTCTAGTAACTCTCCCACTCTTCTATATCTAGTTTGTTGGTCTTTAAAGAGATTATGGGTTTCCATACCTTCGGCAATTATATTTTTAATCTTTATCCGGGGGTTAAGAGAACTGTAAGGATCCTGAAAGATAATTTGCATATCTTTTCTCTTTTTTCTCATTTCCTGCTTATCTATCCGGGTAACATCTTCACCTTCAAAGATAATTTGTCCACTGGTAGGTTCTTCTAATCTTAAAATAGTCAGAGCAGTAGTAGTCTTACCACAACCAGATTCCCCCACCAAACCAAGGGTTTCTCCTGTATTTATCTCGAAGGAAATATTGTCTACTGCCTTAATCCAGCCTACTGTTTTTCTAAAAACACCCTTTTTAATCGGGAAATATTTTACTAGATTTTTTACTTCTAACATAGTTTCTGCCATTTTTTACACTCCTGATAAAATACCTTTCTCCAGTTCTTTCTTTACTTTTTCCACATTCCAGCATCTTATTAAATGACCATCTTCTTTTCCATTTAATAAAGATGGTTCTTCTCTAAAACACTTCTCGGTGGTAAATTTACAACGAGGATGAAATTTACAACCAGTAGGAAAATGTAAGGGATCTGGCACCATTCCAGGTATAGTGTCTAATCTTTTTAGTTCAATATCTAAACGGGGGATAGAGGTTAGAAGACCTAAGGTATAAGGATGCAAAGGATGATAAAAAATAGTTCTTTTATCAGCATACTCCACTACCTTACCAGCATACATTACTGCTATCTGATCAGCTATTTCAGCGATAACTCCCAAATCATGAGTAATTATAATTAAGGAACCTTTAAATTCCTGTAAAAGAGAACGCATTAAATCCAAAATTTGTGCTTGAATAGTAACATCCAAGGCGGTAGTTGGTTCATCAGCAATTAACAAAGAAGGGTCACAGGATAAAGCCATTGCAATCATCGCTCTCTGTCTCATTCCTCCACTTAATTGATAAGGATATTCATTTACTCGTTGCTCAGGTATGGGTATACCTACTTTCCTTAATAATTCTATCGATTTTTTTATAGCCTCTTCCCTGCTAAATTTTAGATGAGTAATTAAGGCTTCAGAAATTTGAAAACCTATAGTCAAAACAGGATTTAAGGCTGTCATAGGTTCCTGAAAGACCATAGCAATCTCTTTCCCTCTGATTTTCCTCATTTCTTCTTCATCTTTCTTTAGTAAATTTTCGCCTTTAAAAATGATTTCTCCTCCTACCGTTTTTCCAGGATAATCGAGTAATCTCATTATAGAAAAAGCAGTTACACTCTTACCACAAGCTGATTCACCCACCAAACCTAAAGTTTGACCAGGAAAAACTTTAAAGTCTACTCCATCTACTGCTTTCACTACTCCATCTTCAGTAAAAAAATAGGTTTTTAGATCTTTTACTTCTAACAAGGCTTTTTTTTCAACTTCCACTATAATTCACCTCGCAAACGTGGATCTAATATATCTCTTAAGGTATCACCTACCAGATTCCAGGCCAGGACAAAAAGAACAATAAATACCCCGGGATAAAATACAGTATACCAATATCCTCCAGCATTGCCTGGACTACCAATAATCCAGTTTCTTGCAAAACTAACCATCTGTCCCCAATCAGCATAACCTACTGGAGCACCAACGCCTAAAAAACTTAAAGCTGCAGCAGTAATAACCATTGAACCAATATTCATAGAAGCCTGTATTAATACTGGAAATATAGTGTTGGGTAAAAGATGCTTCCAGATAATTTTACCATCTTTTACACCTAATGCTTTAGCAGCAATTACATAGGTTTCCTCCTTGGCGGATAAAATACTTCCCCTGATTACCCTGGCATAGCCCATCCAACCAAAGACTATTAAAGCAATCATTACTTTATCCAGACCTCTTCCCAGTATGGTAGTTAAAACCATGGCAGCAACTAAAAAAGGGAAAGATAGAAAAATGTCCGTTATCCTCATTAATATCTCATCAATCCATCCACCAAAATAAGCAGAGATAGAACCGATTAATAAGCCCACCAGCATAGAGAAAAATACCGTAATTATTCCAATCTTAAAAGCGGTTCTGGTCCCCCAGATTAAGCCATAAAATATATCATATCCACCTTCTGCAGTCCCACAAAGAGCTTTTTCATATTTTATCTCTTTACCCATAAATTCATAAACTTGCCTAATATCTTCAGACATAGGAGACCCGGGAGGTTGAGGCTTTACTTCCCAGGACATGCGGGGTATAGTATAAGGATCTTCAGAAAAAGGTGGAGCAATAAACGGTGCTAATACTGCAATTAAAACAAAAGTAGCTAGCAAGATTATCCCGATGAGTGATGCAATATTACTAAATAATTTTCTTAAAATACGATTCATTATATCTTATCACTCCAATCTTACCCTAGGATCAATCAGGGCATAAGAAATGTCCACAATTAAATTACCGATTACCATAATACTGGCAAATAAGAGGGCAAAACTGATCACTGAACCGTAATCTAACTGTTGAGCGGAAGTTGCAGCCCAAAAACCTAAACCCGGATAGTTAAAGATAGTTTCAGTAATCATTACTCCCCCTAACATACTAATAATCATCATTCCCGCTACGGTAGTAACCGGTATTAGCGCATTTCTCTTGGCATGAAGGTGAATTACTATATTCTCTTCTAGCCCCTTGGCTCGAGCAGTTCTTACGTAATCTTTTCTTAAGGTTTCTAACATACTGGAGCGGGTTATTCTTAATAGATATGCCCAGCTAATATATGATAAAGTAATTATAGGGGCAATAAGATGCCTTAAGGCATCCCAAAATATAGCTAAATTTCCATTTAATAAGGCATCTACGGTAATTAAACCCGTGTAACTACGAAAACTTTCTGCTGTATGGATTATTTCCTGTGCCCAGGAGCTCAATCTTCCCGGAGGTAACCAACCTAAAATTCCATAAAAGATAAATAAGACCAGCAAACCAAAAATAAAAGTAGGTAGAGACCAGCCAATTATAGCAGTAACCCGGATAGTTTGATCCAACATATCATTATGGTGAACCGCAGAAATTACCCCTAACCAAATTCCTACCAAAATAACTGGGATTATAGAATATAGAACTAGTTCTAAAGTAGCAGGAAACCTCTGACGAATAGCTTCTCCTATAGGTTGGTTTGCCGATTGAGACCAACCCAGATCAAAACTTATTAATCTTTTAACCCAGTTAAAATAGCCCATAGGAAAGGGATCATCTAAATGATATTTGCTAATTAATCGGGCGGTTGATTGAGGATTCTTTAAGGTTCCCGGATCCCTTACATAAGTAGCCAACCTCTCCATTGGACTTAATAAAGAAAACACGCAAAAGATAAGGAAAGTTACTCCAAAGAGAATAACCGGTAATAATAATAAACGTCTTATAATATAAGATAACATCCTCTATTTCTCCTTAAAATATGCTGGAGTGAAGGATGATCCTTCACTCCAGTCTTAAATTATTTTTTATTTTTAATCTAACTCTCTGATTTATTCTTTGTAAATATTATAGAAATCAGCACCTGCAGGTTCACCAGGCATTATGGGGTTATAGTACCAACCTTTAACCCAATCTCTTTCTACATGGTGTCCAATAGGCTGATACAGATACAAAGAGATAGCCTGATCATGGGCAATTTGTGCTAATTCTCTATAAATTGCTTCTCTCTTTTTAGGATCATTTTCTTTTAAACCTTTTTCCAATAATGGATCAACATTTTCTCTGGCGAATTCTCGATAAGCTTCCCCAAAGTAAGCACTATAATCACCTTTGCTACCCATATAAACAGGAGCAAAATTATGAGGATCCGGGTAATCTGCCAGCCAGCCAATGGTGAAGATAGGTAGTTTTTCAGTTAAGAAGGCTTTCAAGTAAGAAGACCACTGTACCCCCACCGGGGTAATTTTGAATTTCGGGTTAATCATAGCTGCATAAGTGGAAAGCATGTCACAGGCTGCTTTGCGGACATCATTTCCTTCATTGTAGAAGATATTGAATTCACAACCCTTTTCCCAGAGTTCCCCATTCCAGGCTTGTCTAAATTCTTCTGCTGCTTTAAGCAGACTAAATTCATAATACAAAGAAGGATCATCTACAAAACCGAGTAATCCCCGAATAATTGGGCTAGGTACCCTGGTTGCATTACCATGCATAATCTTATCAATAAAGATTTCGTAGGGGAAGAGATAAGAGAATCCTTTTCTTACATGAATATCAGAGAAGAAATCAGGAGGAATTCCTTTCCCATCTAATTTTCCACTACCAATATAGGAATTACCTTCCGCATTAATGGTCCAGGGGAACATGCTCACTGTATTAGAAAGAGTGGGTAAATTTTTTACTACTCTTACTCCAGGCATATCTTCCACTTCTTTCAGATATTGTACTGGAACATAAATCATATCAGCATCTCCGGTCTGGAGCATTAATTTTCTGGTAGTCCATTCATTAATATAGTAGTATTGAACGCTTTTTAATTTTGCCGGTCCTTTCCAATATTCGTTAAATCTCTCCAGGATTAAGATTTCTTCCGGAACCCATTTTTTCAAAACAAATGGACCAGTACCATTCTCAACGGCATAAAGTGGATCATTTTCATTTTCTGGGTCATGATACTTCCACCAGCCATCCGCTTTTCCATCCCAATCGCCTTGGGCTATGCACCAATCTTTATTTAAAATGGCTCCCCAGGATCCACAATGAGCTAAAATATTTAAGAAAGGCCCATAGGGTTGGGCTAAATGGAAGATTACCTTATTCCCTTCTACTGTTACAGTCTTATCAATATAATTAGTATAGACCTTAATCATAGCATCTTTATATTGTGCTTTTAATTCCCCTCTTGGGTCTCCACCTTCAAATAGATCACTATAATTCTCTACTCCAGTTACTTCCAAGGCTATTTCTTCAATGCTATGGGTACCTAATAAAGGTTCAAACATCATCCACATTGGTCCACCAGCCCGATCGAAGATTAATCCTCTTTTAACTGAATAGGCGACATCTTCTGGAGTTAAAACTGCTCCATTATGAAATTTGACCCCCTCCCGAATGGGGAAAATATAAGTTAAGCCATCATCCTTAATCAGTCCACTAGCTGCAGAGGGAACTTCTGTAGCTAACATTGGCTCAAATTCTGAAGTACTTTCTCCTTTGTATGCAATCAAATTATCATAAGTATGGAAAATAATCTCTCCGCTGGCAGTATCATAACTCCAGTGTGGATCCATAGTTTCTGGTCCACCAATAGTGGCATAAATAAGAGTTTCTGGATCCTTCGACTGAGCAGCAAAACTAAGGGTGCTGAAAATAATTGCTACAGCTAATAAGGTAACTACAATACAAAAATTACGTCTCATCAATAATCACTCCTTTACTTAATTATTATTCAACTAAATATTTTTACCTTTTTACCAAAAGCAAATAAAATCTCTCGGTATTCTCACCTCCTTAAACGGGTTATCGCATTTTTCCTCAAATCATCTAACTATCCTCTTCCTCTTACTCCACCTAAGAATTTATCTTTTTTTAATCTAGGGTTAAATCCTTTATTGCGCATAACCCCTTTTAGATAGCTCATATATTCCTTTCTTTGCTCAATCATCTTGATCTTTTCTCTCTTTAACCACTCTTCTTTCTTTTTTCTTTCTTCTTCCTTCTGGTTTTCTATTTTTTCTTTTTTCGGTGGTTCATAAACCATCTTATCTCACCTCGCTATTCAACAGACCATTAGATTTTTATTTAAATCCTGTTTTTAATCTGATAAATAGAGATTAAATATAAATATTGTATATATTTATATTATAAATTATTTTTCTATTTTTCTATAAATCAAGAATTTTCTATTAGATTAATAAAAATCCTGCTCGTAATTTAGTTAATTTAACAAGCTTGACCCCATTTAGTAAATCATCTAATTCTTTTCCGTCCAGGCTTTCCCTTTCGATCAAATTCCGAGCAATCTTTTTCAATTTGCTCTTATTTTTGATTAAAATATCCTTAGCTTTATTATAAGAGGCTTCAATAATCTTTTTTACCTCTTTATCGATTTTATTTGCAATCTCTTCGCTATAATTACGTTGTTCAGAAATATCCCGACCCAAAAAAATCTGGTGTTCCTTTCTGCCCAGGGTTATCGGCCCAAGGTCTTCACTCATCCCAAATTCAGTTACCATTTGACGAGCAATCTTAGTCGCTCTTTCTAAATCATTTTGAGCTCCAGTAGTAACATCCTTAAAAATAATATCTTCAGCTACTCTCCCTCCCAGTAAAACTGCCAATCTATCCATTAGTTCTGCCTTACTAATCAGGTATCTATCCTGTGTAGGAAGCTGCAGAGTATAACCTAAAGCAGCATTTCCTCGAGGAATGATAGAAATTTTATGTACTGGATCACAATTAGGCAAAAACTTGGCTACCAGAGCATGCCCAGATTCGTGATAAGCAATAATCTCTTTTTCTTTCTCACTGATCAATCTACTCTTTCTTTCGGGCCCAGCAATAACTCGGTCTATAGCTGCTTCTAATTCTTCCATGCTAATCTCATTCTTTCCTTTCCGAGAAGCTAATAAAGCTGCTTCATTAATTAAATTAGCTAGATCAGAACCTACAAAACCTGGAGTTCTTCGGGCTAATACTTTAATATCCACATCCTTAGCCAAAGGCTTTCCACATGCATGCACTTTCAAGATTGCTTCTCGACCCAAAAGATCAGGTCTATCTACTACTATACGACGATCAAATCTCCCCGGTCTTAATAAGGCAGGGTCTAAAATATCTGGTCGGTTAGTAGCAGCAATCATAATAATTCCAGCATTCTGATCAAAACCATCCATCTCTACTAAAAGCTGGTTTAAAGTCTGCTCTCTTTCATCATGACCTCCCCCTAAACCCGCTCCTCGGTGTCTTCCTACTGCATCAATCTCATCCATAAAAATAATACAAGGGGCGTTACTCTTGGCTTGTCGAAATAAATCTCTTACCCGGGAGGCCCCTACCCCTACAAACATTTCTACAAAATCAGATCCACTGATATTGAAGAAAGGGACTCCAGCTTCACCTGCAATAGCTCGAGCCAGCAAGGTTTTTCCTGCTCCAGGGGGCCCATAAAGTAAAATGCCGCGAGGAATTTTAGCTCCTAATTTTTTAAACTTGGAAGGATTTTTTAAAAATTCTATTACTTCAGCTACCTCTTCCTCTGCTTCATCAATCCCTGCTACATCTTTAAAAGTTACTCGAGGGGTCTCCTTCCCTAATAATTTTGCCCTACTCTTGCCGAAGGACATTACTTTATTTCCTCCTCCTTGCATCTGCTGGAGCATAAATAACCAAACTCCTATAATTAATATCACAGGTAAGACGGAAGAGAGCAATCGCATCCACCAGGATACTTCTACCGGAGGTTTTGCTTCAATAATTACATTCTTATTCCGTAAAATATTGATTAATTCCGGATCATCTGGAGCATAAGTGGAAAAACTAGCGCCATTAGATAGGGTACCAGTGATAGAATTTTCACTAATGATTACTTTGTAAATATTATTTGTTTCAATCTCTTTTAAAAATTGGGAATAGGTTAATTCTTGTATTGTGGATTTGGGTTGAAAAAAAGAACTGATAATCGAAATAGTAATAATCAGAATCAACAAGTATAATCCCGCATTTCTAAAATTTCTATTTCCTTTTAAATTTCCTTTATTATTAAAATCTGGCATCTTTTTAATCTATTTTCTCCTTCTAAAATATTTCTCTAATATACTCAATTTCATTTATTAAGTTCGCACAATAATTTTAGCATATTTCACGCTTAAAAACAAACTAACTATTGTTCCTCTACCAATAAAAGTAAACCAATATCATTATCTAAATAAAAAAATCAAATCGCTTCCATCATCTTGATTATTTCAAAAAGGGGAAGTCAAAAGTATTGTTCTATATATTTAAATTCCTAAATATTTATTTTAACTCACCTTGATATATTTTGGGGTTGAGTGTAAAGACATAGGGGACATTTCTAAATTTCCCAGCATAATCCAAACCATAACCAACTACAAACTTATTCGGAATATCAAATCCAGAATAATCAATCTTTACTTTTACCTTTCTTCTGCTCTTTTTATTTAAAAAAGTACATACCTTTAAACTAGCAGGTTTACGAGATATTAAAATTCTGATTAGATAATCCAGAGTTAAACCAGTGTCTACTATATCCTCCACTACTAAAACATCTTTATTTTCAATAGTTTCATCTAAATCTTTCAGGATTCTTACTACCCCAGAAGACTCAGTAGAAGCCCCATAGCTAGAAATAGCTATGAAATCAAAAATCATAGGTACGGAAATCGCCCGGGCTAAATCTGACATAAAGATAACTGCCCCCCTCAACACCCCGATTAATACTAGATCTTTGCCCTGGTAATCCTTGCTTATCTGTTCTCCCAGCTCCTGAATCTTACGCTTTATTTCTTCTTCCTTGATCAATATCTCATCAACTTCATCTTTTTTCAACATTATACTTCCTCCTTAATCATAAAAACCAAATTTAATTTATCCCATATTAAATTAATCTATCTTAGTTTTTATACTTATCTTCCATGCTTTTTTAGTATCATTAGTAATCTTAGCTCTTTCATCCAATCTAATTCCCACTACCCATACTATCTTCCCTTCTCCATCTACTAAAAGTGGAATCAATCTACGGTGACTCCTGGAAATCTTATAATCAATAAATAACTCTTTTATCTTTTTCTTACCGCCTAGCTTTAAAGGATAAAAAAAATCACCCTCTCTTCTATTTCTTAATTTTAATGGAAGCTTGACTTTCTCCCGATCTATTACCTCAATAAATTCTGCTGGAGATTTCTTCCGCTGATTGTTCAAAATATCTTCTATTTTTTTTACTTCTAAATCGCTTACCTCTACTTCCATTTTTAAAGGTTTAATTTCGGTATTGCCTGGAGTAGAAAGCGGATATTCCCATAAAGAAGGTAGGTTGTTAGGGAAACAATATTTTTCAACACTGTTTTTAAATATAGTTAGATATTGATATACTCTTTTCACTCGCAAATTATCAGGAAGGTAAATCTCTTTTTCTCCGGAGAAATTATCAGTAAGTTGCAAAATATTATCTATATGGATAAAATCTATTGAATTTAAATCTCCTTTTACTCGCTCTATCATTTTGCGAATAATTCTTCTCTTAAATACTGGAGGGAGAGAATTCATCCTTTTTAAGCTAATTACTGCTTCTTTCCCTTCTTTTACTTCTACCATCTCCACAAAGATTTCTTCTGTTTTTTGCTGAAGATATTGTAAAGTCTCACCAATGATAATTTGAAAATTAAGCAGATTATTTTTTAAATTCTGGTTATACTGACCAATAAGCAAAGGTAAGAGCTCTAATCTTATCTTATTTCTAAAATAGATAGGTTTTTTGTTACTGGAATCGATTCGATATTCGATCTTGTTTTCCAGACAATATTTTTCTATTTCTTCTCGAGTACACTCAATTAAAGGTCTAATTATCTTCCCCCGAACTGGAGGAATAGCATTTAAGCCGTCTAATCCACTCCCTCTTAAGAATCTCATTAAAATAGTTTCTACTTGATCATCTGCATTGTGACCCAGGGCAATTTTTTGAGCTTTAAATTTTCCGACCACCTTGAAATAAAAGGAATAACGTGCCTCTCGAGCAGCTTCTTCCAGAGAAATTTTTTTCTCCTTAACTAGTTTATTTAGATTGCTTTCTCCCATAATAAAGGGTAAATTCAATTTTTCTGCTAATTTTTGCACAAAATCAGCCTCTTGATCAGACTCTTGTCCTCTCAGTTTATGATTAAAGTGCGCAATATAAAGGGATAAATTATATTTCTCTTGCCAAGATAATAAAATATTAAGCAGAGTTAAAGAATCTGGACCACCTGATACTCCTACTACTATCCTATCTTTATAGGTGAGCATATTATACTTCTGGATGGTACTAAGAATCTTCTCTTCTATCATCCTAAACTCCTTATAATTAAAGGCCTTTGCATTTTAAAGGCCTTTAATCTACTTGGAATTATTAATATATCTTAGTGGCGGTGCTGAGACTCGAACTCAGGACACTGCGGGTATGAACCGCATGCTCTAGCCATCTGAGCTACACCGCCAAAATTAATAAAAAACCTCCATCATTACGATTAAGAGGTCTTTAAATGGTTGCGGGGGGCGGATTCGAACCACCGACCTTCAGGTTATGAGCCTGATGAGCTACCTGACTGCTCCACCCCGCGTCAACTGATTAAAATATGAATAATTCACTTCTATCCAAACTATTTTAGCACTCTTTTTATATTAAGTCAATTTAGAAGAGAAGAGTGTTATTTAAGAATTAAAAGTGA
>DJVR01000051.1 GCA_002441285.1 Candidatus Atribacteria bacterium UBA6251
AAATAACACTGCGTAGCTAAAGTGTTGCCAAAAGATTAATTCTGTGTTATAATATTTTTTGTTAAAGCAAAAAAGTTCTTGCCAAAAGAGTGGTTGTGAACACCACTCTTTTGTTGTATAAATAATTCTTGTATGATTGCATTTTTCAAGAAGGAGGGTAGATTGGGAATGCAAGATGATATAATTAGAGTGTTAGATGAGATAGAAAAGGAAAAAGGAATATCCAAAGAAATATTAATTGAAGCTATAGAATCTGCTTTGATTTCGGCTTACAAAAAAAACTATGGAATAAAGAATGATATTGTAATCAATATGTGCAAAGATACAGGAAAAATCAATGTTTTCAATAAAAAAACCATTGTTAGAAAACATACTACCTCAATAAACGAAATTTCTTTAGATGATCTTGACTCATCTTTAAAAGAAAAATATTCTGTTGGAGATTCTATTTTAATTGAAATTACTCCTCAAGAATTTGGACGAATAGCTGCCCAAACTGCCAAACAAGTAATTGTTCAGAAAATAAGAGAGGCAGAAAGAGACGTTATTTATGGACAATACATAGATAAAGAAAGAGATATAGTAACTGGGGTAGTTCAGAGAATTGAACAAAAAACTGTGATCATTGATTTAGGTAGAACCGAGGCTATTCTTTTACCTAACGAGCAGATTAAAAACGAAGATTATTATAAAGGTAAAAGAATGAAAATATATATTATAGAAGTGCGAAAAACTTCTAAAGGTCCAAGAATATTAACTTCTAGAACTCATCCTGAATTATTGAAAAGGCTTTTTGAATTGGAAGTTCCTGAAATTCACGAAGGATTAGTAGAAATAAAAAGTATTACCCGAGAAGCTGGAAAACGTTCTAAGGTTGCAGTCTATTCGAAAAACGAAAAAATAGACCCTGTTGGAGCTTGTATAGGTGACAGAGGTTCTCGAATAAAATCAATAATGATGGAATTAAAAGATGAAAAAATAGATATTGTTAGATGGAGTGAAGACCAAAAAATATTTATTTCCAATGCTTTAAGTCCAGCAAAAGTAACTTCGGTAGAACTTCATGAAAAAGATAAAAAAGCCATAGTAAAAGTTTCTGAAAAACAATTATCTCTGGCTATCGGCAAGGAAGGTCAAAATGCTCGCCTTGCTGCTAAATTAACTGGTTGGAAAATTGATATAAAAAGCGAAACAGAAAATAAAGAGATAAGTAAATCAGAATCTCAATAAACTAATTAATTAATAATCTTTGTCTAGTTGGGAGCAGATTTAAATATGAAAAGAAATATCAAAATTCCTATTAGAACTTGTATAGGTTGCCAAGAGAAAAAACCTAAAAAAGAATTATTAAGAATTGTTCGTACTATAGAAGGAAATATTGAAATTGATCTTACTGGAAAAAAATCTGGTAGAGGGGCTTACCTCTGTCGTAATTTAGAGTGTTTGGAAAAAAGTTTACAGGGGAAAAGATTCAATCAAGCTTTGAACCAAGAAATTCCTCTTTCGATTATAGAAGAACTAAAAAAGATATTTCAGTCAAAATTGAATAGCTAAATTTAAAATTATTTTATAATTTAATAGTGATAAAAAAAGATTTTTTATACCCGAATATTATCCCGGAGGTGAATAAAGGAAAATGAGAGTATATGAAGTAGCAGAAAATTTGAAAATTCCAACTAAAGAATTAATTTCTTTCTTAAAAAAGGAAGGTATAAAGGTACAAAATCATATGAGTAATCTAGACCAAGATACCATTGAATTAATTAAAGAAATAGTCACTTCCGAGCGAGAAAGAAAAGAAAAGGATGTAGAAAATAAAAAAATTGAGACTATTGAAATAAAAAAAATACCTAATCTTAGGGAATTAGCAATTTTATTAAAATTACCTTTATCCAAAACTATGCAAAAAATTTCAGAATATGGATTTATTAATTCTCTAGACAAAGAAATTCCCATCGAAATATTTGATAAAGTTACCAAAGATTATAATATTAAAATAAAATATCATAAAGAATTAAAAAATAAGTTAAATAATCAAGAAAAAAATAAATCTAATAAAATTATTACTAAACCACCGGTAGTTACTATTATTGGACATGTTGATCATGGCAAGACTACTCTTCTAGATACCATTAGAAAAACCAATGTAACTAAAGGAGAAATTGGTGGTATCACTCAAAGTATTGGAGCTTATCAGGTAAATATAGAAGGTAAAAAGATAGTTTTTATAGATACTCCCGGACACGAAGCATTTACTACTATGAGAGCTCGCGGAGTACAAGCTACTGACCTTGCCATCTTAGTTGTAGCTGCCGATGATGGGGTAATGCCCCAAACTATTGAAGCAATTAACCATGCAAAAGCTGCAAAAGTTCCCATAATTGTCGCAATCAATAAAATAGATAAACCGAATATTAATATAGAAAAAGTCAAAAAAGAACTGTCTAAATATGATTTAATATCCGAAGAATGGGGCGGAGATACCCTTATGGTAGAAATTTCTGCTTTACAAAATAAAGGAATAAAAGAATTATTAGAAGCTATTTTATTACAAGCAGAGATTTTAGAATTAAAAGCTAACCCGAAAATTCCAGCTAAAGGTTTGATTATCGAAACTAAACTAGATAAAAAACGAGGAATTGTAGCTTCTGTATTGATTCAAGATGGTTCACTAAAAGTAGGTAATTTTTTCATAGCTGGATTAACTTACGGAAAGATAAGAAATATCACTAATGATAAAGGAGAAAGTATAAAAGAAGCTGGGCCTGCTTCTCCTGTGGAAATAATTGGCTTTGATAAGTTGCCACAGGCAGGGGATATTTTTCAAATTGTGCCTGATGAAAAATTTGCCCGAACTATAATTGAAGAAAGAGAAAATGAGATAAGGGGAAAAATAGTTAGTGAATCTTCCAAAATATCTTTGGATAAACTATTCTTAGAAATAAAAGAAGGAAAAGTAGATAAATTAAATATAATTATTAAAACCGACACACAAGGTTCTTTAGATGCTTTACAGAAAGCATTAAGTAAAATAAAGGTTATGAGTGAAGAGAAAGAAATAAAAATTAATATTATTCATCAGGGAGTAGGTAATATTACTGAAACAGATGTAATGTTAGCTTCTGCCTCTGGCGCAATAATTATTGGTTTTAATGTTAGACCAGATGTAAACATCCAAAAAATAGCTCGTAATGAAAAGGTAGAAATAAGACTTTATAGAATTATTTATGAATTAATAGATGATATAAAATTGGCTTTGCAGGGATATTTAAAACCCAAAATAAAAGAAGTTTTAAATGGATATGCTGAAGTTAGAGAAATATTTAAAATTCCAAAAATAGGAGCGATAGCAGGAAGTTATGTATTACATGGAAAGATTTCCAAAAAAGATAAAGTAAGAGTTGTTCGTGATGGTAAAATAATTTATGAAGGTAAGGTTGCTTCTCTCAAGAGATTTAAAGAAGATGTAAAAGAAGTAAATACTGATTTTGAATGTGGTATAAGTATTGAAAATTTTAATGATTTTAAATTAAAAGATATAATTGAATTTTATAATTTTGAGTAAGTTCAAAATAATAATTAAAAATGATTATCGGTGTTTGCACAATCAGTTTATATCTTCCTACTAGTAGTTCTTTAAAAGCAAAAAGAAATATTTTGAAAAGTTTAAAAACTAGAATAAAAAATAATGGTAATGGCCAAACTTAAATGCA